>NZ_JBLYNV010000020.1:0-83678 GCF_049310165.1 Endozoicomonas sp. ALE010
TCAATAAACCTGAATTGGCGACAGCATGGAACTTCCTGGATGATCATGACTTTCCACAGCTATCCAAAGATCTTGATACGCTGGAAAGCGTCGCCAGCTTATTAAAAAAGAAAGCATTGCTGAACAAGGCAGGGATCACGGAGGTACAATTAGGTAAGCTGCTGAAATCCTACCAGAAGGGAGGTGCCAGAACTGAAGCCACCAAACAAGTAGTAGATGGCCTTAACGATCTGGTCAGTAATGGCACAGCTTTCAAAAATATCGATCGATTGATTGGCGACCTTAATCATGGTGGTGGTAACATCAGCGTCGGTGCTGGTTGGGTGCTGCGGGGAATCAGTAACAAGCGGGATGATTTCCGTGATGCACTGCTGGAGTTTGAAGTGCCGGTGAACAGTGGCAGTGGGCGGATTGATATTAAAGTGACCGACGCTGATGATTATACAACCTTCTATGAATTCAAGACGATCGGAAAGCTACCTCCGGGTGATTTTGTTAAGCAATTTACCCGGGACCTTGTCAATGGAGATGTGAGCAGTCTTGATCAGATTCGGTGGCATTTTGAAGGAAAGGCGCTGGGGAAAAAGGTGTTTACGGGTGAGGATAGGCAGCAGCTGCTGGCGGAGTTGAAAAAGTTGGATACCTCAAGCATTGACTTCAATAAGTTCGAGAAAATTTCTGATCGAGAAGTTCTTTTCAATAAACTTACAGCAAACTTTGATGACATTTTTAAAATCATTTAGCGGAGGTGGCTATGTGGAAACATCAATTTCAATCTGACAAACCCGTAAGCGTCATCCGGTATCCAAAAGTACATAATGGTGACATCCATTATATTGACGATAGCAGAAACCTTATGGTCCTTGATGGATTTACATTTAATCTGAAGTACCAGTCCGATATTGAAGAAAAAGCACATATTCAACAGATTGTAGATGGCCAACTCTTTCTTATAGCAAAAAAGGAGCGAGGAGAGATGATCTATCGCTTTGACAATGGCATGCTGAGTGCGCAGTTTGACAGTGAGATGGAAGATTGTTGGGTTTTACCTGATAATCGATTATTTTGTTCTACCGATGTAGCGTTATCTACAGGTCCTAAAAGTTCAAGTATTATTCGATATTTCGATTTAGAAACAGGCCAAAGTTTGTGGGAGTTTGACCCATCTCTTGTATTAGGTTATAAGGAAAAATCCGAAGAGGGCGTGTTTTACGGGGGTAAGGAAAATAATAAATTATATCGCCTAAACCCTGACACAGGCGAAACCCTCTGGCACATCGACTTACCTGAAGGTGTCAAAACTGCCAACGAGCCTATCCGTGTATACGACAGTGTACTTTCTGTATCCCTGGAGAAAAAAATCAAGCAACGGGGCAGGCGTGATCGCCGGTTACGTTTTATGTGGGGGCTAAACCCAGATACTGGAGAGCGCCTTTGGGAGATTTCGCATCGATCATTGTTTTTTTTCAAAGAACCGAAAACTGGACTGCTTCATAATTTTTCCAGTGCCAGTAAAGCCTTCGGTGAGAAAGAGTATTTTTATGAGTGCATTGATCCGGTCGCTGGAAAGTTGCTGTCCCAAAAGGAAGTGTCTGGTGAATATGAAGGCTTGGAAGTAGGCACGGTATCACCACACTTAAAGACTCTGGATAACGGCATACTGTACTTCAAGGCAGACAACCGGGTGATTGGTCGCTTCAATATTAATAGCCAGTGTGTTGAATATGCTCAGGTTCTGGAAGAGCTAACCAGTCAACGTTTCTCTGAGCCCCAGATATACGGCAACCGCATGTTGGTCACAGACGACAACGAGCGTTTCCATGTGTATGAGTGGGTTGAGTAGATGAGTGATCGAAATTAAGTAAAGAGAGCAGAGCCATGTAAATGTGGTGTGAAGGCGACCACTATAACGGTTCAAGATGTAAGAACCTGAAATCCACCTGACCCAAGCGCCCGCCTTTTTTGGCCCCGATGTGCAGCCACCCGCTGTCATCGACGTATATATACCAATGGCACTGACTTAAGCTCACTTCCCTTGGTATTTCTTGAGTCTGCGTGCCTGCGACCTTGAATGCTGGAGCCTTTTATGCGGTTTTGGCTGTTTCTTAACGGCCCATGGCTTCGACCGACCGGGTCGATTTCCAACAATATGCTGTCCTATGATGTCCAACATATTAATGATTTGGTGTCACTGGCCACCTGTCGCATGAACAAGGTTAATGTTTTGATGGGTGGAAAATCCCTTACCCAGTCGCTTCTTTCCGAGTAAGCCTTGAATCATCAAGGGCTGAGACCTTAAGTCAGTGCCATTGGGTTATAACTGCATTTTCATGATCATAAAGCTCAAAGAACCCCGCAGGCATGACAGATACGGGAACGTTATCGCCTAAAGGCGACATTACCAGTCAGCCAGGTTACATTGAACTCACCGGAATGTGTGGTGCTTAGTTAAAATCGTCTTCTTTGTCTTTACCATTATTGGCTTGCATGATTGGAAACAATCTCTTTCTCAGAGAAGCAAACAGATCATTGGGGTTGGGTGCCTGCTCTGCTTTTTCCTTTGCCTCTTTTTTTGCCTCCTGGATTTGTTGCTCAATATCCTTGTCGCTGCTCTGACGCTTGTTATCCATGGCGGTAGCAGCGTTTTCCAGAGCTTTTTTGAATGTCTCACTGCCAAAGAAGCCCTGGTTTGATGGCTTGCTTTTAGCTCCGTTACCTGATTCCGTTTTGTTTGCGTTGTCCGGGCTATTGGCCTGAGCAGTGCTGGTTGATGCCGGAGCCTTCCTGGTCCTGGCGGACAATATTTCCTGGGATATTGGTGGAGGTACTGGTGGTGCAGCGGGAGCCAATGGCGTTGTGGCATCATTGTTCAAAATTGGCTGAGCGGTTTCTCCCGGTTCTTCTGGAGAGAGGGCGGCATTTATGTTGTTCAGGTCAGCGGTTACATCCTCCGGGAGCTGGTCATCAGATACGGACGAGTCTGTGATGTCGTCAGCATCCATGGTATCTGAACTTCTTCTCAGCATCTTTGCCACGGCGGCTTCCAACTCTGCTTTAAACCGGGCATCGTTAAACGTCTTGTTACCGGATGATGTGTTTTTCGTTTCGCCCTTTGGTACGGCAATGTTATTGGTTGCCTTGCTATTCGTCTGAGAAGAGCTTCTCTGCCCGGCCGGTAACTCATCCGCCGCAGGGAACGGTGGAAAGGAAACCGTTGTTTCAGCAGGCTTGTAACCGTTGGATGATAGTCCCGACTGGGAGGGCTGAGCTGTTTCTTCCATAGCGCTCTTTCTTGCCGCTACTTTTTCCATCAGTTCATCGATAAAGGGAAGGTGGCTATTTTCCAATCTCTCCGCCGTCTGAGCCCATTTCCTGGCAACATTGCTATCCAGAGTGTCAACTTCTTCCGGTGTTTTGGGTCTTCTGTCGGCCAGTTTTTTGGTCAATTCCGCCATGAGTTCGGGGTGACTCCCGGGCCGAGAGGCTTTTGGTGTGTTTGCCGTATCGTCATTGGGTGAAAGTCTGTCACTGGTTTGAGTGCTATTGCCTTCGATTGGCTGGTTTGGGTTTGTTGATTTTAGTTCCCTTTGTCTATTTTTTAGCTCTCTGAGCAGTGCTGCATGCAAGTTCTCTTGTTTTTCTGGCTGTCGGGCTTGCGATTTGGCCGTCTGTTCCGTTTTCGGGTCAGTTGACGGCTCTGCCTGTTGCAGCGTCATTGTTGGCTGAACGTCGGATTGCTCTGCCGGGATAGAGGCTGTTTCCCGGATTTCTTCCCGGGCGAGGGATGGTGCTGTCATGGTTTCTGGCAAGGGGGAGAGGCTATCAATGGGCGCTGTTTCCTGCGGACTTTCTGCGCTGTCTGGTACGGTGCCAGTTTGCTTTTTCAGAGCTGAAACGGGCTCGGTGACAGCGAGGTCTTCTTCTGTTGGCATACTCTCTGTATGTTCAGCTGCGGGAGTGCTTTCTTGTTCTGTCTCCTGAATAAGTGGAGAGCTTTGCGCGACTGCGTCAGTAGCCTGCTGTTCACTCTTTGGTAAAGCCGGTTCGGCCTCTTCATGCGGAGGTGGAACGACGGTTTGCGAACTCACTAAAGGCAGTGGTACGGGATAAACCGGAGGTGGAGGCTGAGTGTTTACAGGTGAATCGGTGACTATGGGGGCAGCTGGCTTCTGTGCACCGGAAGAAGTTGTTGTGGTTAAGTCTTGCTCTTCAGGGTGACCATTACCTTTCTCAATACCCGGAGAATCTTCTCTGGCAGTGATAGCCGAACTTTCCTCTGTTGCTGGCCGGGCGCTTGTATCATGGTGCCTGGTCTCGACATAGCTTTTCTCAACGGGGTTTCGATGATGAACGGTGATTGCACACTTTCTGTTACTGAGCTTGTCAAACGCCTGTGCGCCTTCACCCTGGCCCAGGGTTTCCCTGCCCGCAATCTCGTTATCGTTGCGCACGAGGGACTGTCTTATTTCTTCGGCTTCACTGACACTTGCTTCTGTATTGGTATGCTGCTGACGCTTAAGGGCCTCTACGGTTTTTTCCATTAACTGGTCAAGATTCTTCTGGTTCTCCAATTCATCGCCCGGGGGTATCAGGCTCAGTGGTTTTTCGGACTGAGACTTAAGGGTGATTTTAACGCTAAGGCCAGCCGGGAACTCCATACTCCTGAGCATTGCCAGCACCTGCTCAGGGCTATTAGCTTGAGCTTTTTCCAGCGCTTCCAGCGAAATACCGACGACTTTCCTGGCGTTAATGGCACCAAGAACACTGTCTGCCCGTTGCAGTAAATCAGTCCGTTGCTGCAAAAGTTTTGCAGCCTGGCTATCCGGTTTATTCTCTTTTAAACCCGTCGTGTGATGAGCGGGTACCTGGGTCGCTTCTGTTTTTAGCGGCGATGGACTGTCTGCACCGGTTACCACGCTTTTCTGTTCCGCCAAGTAGCTTGTGGTATCGGCATTTTCAATTTTCCTGCCTCTATGGCTACCAACCGGTGCCTCAGCCTCTTTTGGCGTTGGCTCATAATTGGTGTGGACAGGGCCTGAACCCCCGACTCCTGGCGCTTGGTGACAAAGTGGGTTTCTGGGTAGTTTGAACATAATTAAGTAGGCTGGCCGGTAATATTGTTAGTGATATCGGCAGCAGGAGGAAATTGTTACCGGTCAGCTTTATTTAGCTGACCGGCGTTTTTATTTATTTTCTGCCCTGTCCCCTTCCCGGGTGAAAACCCACTCTTTATCCGAGGACATGGCCTCATTAAAGGCATAACCTTCATAGTTAAAACTTTTCATTTTTTCTGGCTGATCAATATTATGGTCGATAATATAGCGACACATCAGGCCCCGGGCTTTTTTGGCGTAGAAACTGATGATTTTATATTGACCGTTCTTCCAGTCTTTAAATACCGGCGTAATAATCTGGCCATTAATCTGCTTTGGCTGAACAGACTTGTAATATTCATTGGACGCGAGGTTGACCAGTACCTGGCTCTTCTGACTGGCCAGCTCGTTGTTCAGCTGCTCTGTAATCCTGCTTCCCCAGAACTGGTAAAGGTCTTTCCCCCGCTGATTGGCAAATCGCGTGCCCATTTCCAGACGGTAAGCCTGCATTAAATCCAGCGGGCGAAGCAGGCCATAAAGGCCAGAGAGAATTCGCAGGTGTTTCTGGGTAAATGACAGCTGCTTTTCACTCAGTGTTTCTGCGTCGAGACCGGTGTATACATCCCCCTTGAAGGCCAGTACCGCCTGCTTGGCATTATCCGGACTGAACGGTGTTGACCATGCCTGGAAACGGGCGGCATTGAGCTGGGACAGCTTATCACTGATGCTCATCAGGCTGCCAATCGCTGCCGGGCTTAATTCAAGGAGCTCTTCAATCAGTAGGGCGGACTGGTCAAGAAAGTCTGGCTGAGTGAATTTTCTTGTTGTGGGTGGTGTGTCATAGTCCAGGGTTTTCGCTGGAGAAATAACGAGCAGCATTCAACTCTCCCTGATTTTTCAAGCTTAAGATAATGATGACAATAGTAGAGCAGGGAGCGTTTCTTTAATAGGGTTGAATGGGTTAATAAGACCTATCATGTCCATTGATAATGGCTATCACTTTAAGAAGCAGGAGTGTGATCAATTTGTTAATAAATAGAAAGCCCCGGCGATCCGGGGCTTTGTCGTGAAGAGGAATGAGCTACAGATGGGTTTCAGCGTACGCTGCCAGTGGTGACCTTGGTACACCCTGAAGCTGCATTGAACCTCCATTGGGGAAATGCTTCAGGCGCTCAGTCATATAGGTTAAGCCGGAGCTGGTGGCGGCCAGATAAGGGGTGTCGATCTGGGCCAGGTTGCCAAGGCAGATCACTTTACTGCCGACACCGGCGCGGGTGATGATGGTTTTGATCTGGTGGGGAGTCAGATTCTGACATTCATCAATGATGATCAGACTCTGCTGGAAACTCCTGCCACGGATGTAGTTCAGGGATTTGAAATGCAGCGGTACCCGGTCGAGTATGTACTCCACACTGCTGTTGGTGGATTCGTCATCATTGTGCAGCGCTTCCAGGTTATCGGTTATAGCGCCCAGCCAGGGTTCCATTTTTTCAGCCTCGGTACCTGGCAGGAAGCCAATATCTTCATCCAATCCCCGGGTGGAACGGGTGGCAATAATTCTCCGGTATTGTTTCGTGGCAATGGTCATTTCAATGGCGGCTGCCAGGGCCAGAATGGTCTTGCCAGAACCGGCGGCACCATTGAGATTCACCAGATGCACATCCGGATCAAGCAGCAGATTCAGGGCCATGGCCTGGTTGATATTCAAGGGTCTCAACCCCCAGGCTTCCTGATGCATCAGGCTTTCTCTGCTGTAGTGCTGAAGACTGACCTGGTCGTCCGATAGGTCAATGACTTTTGCTACAAACCCCTGGTCGTCTAAAAGGAACTTGTTGAGATACAACTCTTCGGCAAACTCACTTTTATCCAGGGTGTGAATGGTTTTACCATCAAGCTGTACTGTTTTTACTTCATTGACCCGGTCCCAGAAGTTGCCTTCATAATGGATATAACCTTTGGTCAGTAAGCCAATATCACTGACCAGCTGGTCACTGTGATAGTCTTCGGTAAGAATACCGCAGCCCCGGGCTTTGAGGCGCATATTTATGTCTTTGGTGACCAGTATGAACTGCCGGTCCGGATGGGCTTTCTGATACTGACAGATGTCGTTAATTATCTGGTTGTCGTTATTACTGCTGGGGAGTGTGGTGATTTTATCGTCGGCATGACTCATCATGATGGAGAGTGTGCCGGATGTTTCCTTGCTGTGGCTTCTCTGGATAGGGACTCCCTGCTCTATCTCCGCAGGTGTTGCAGTACCCAGAATATTATCAATCAGTCGTATGGCCTGACGACAGTCGGCGGCTATGGTTTGTTTGCCGTTCTTGAGTTTGTCCAGTTCTTCCAGAACGGTGATGGGAATGATTACCTGATGTTCTTCAAAGTTGAGGATAGAGTTAGGGTCGTGAATCAGGACGTTACTGTCCAGTATGTAGGTGGTTGTGATGGGTGAGTTTTCTGGCCTGGTTTCCAGGGCATGTCCCATAGGCAGCTCCCTTGTCTGTTTTTGGGTTACTCATATTTGATTCTTATCGAAAAGCGTTAATCCGGCAAGGCTAAATTTCGATGAAGAATAAAAAAATTTTTTTCTCCTCCTAAAGGGTTTAAGTGAATGTGTTTTACTCTTATGCTTGAAAGGATATATCGTATTTTTTTATAAAAATTTTACTGTTTTTTTGATCGATATTTCTTTTGATTATTACTGTTCTCTCCCATGTCAGCAGGCGAATCGTTAGCATTCGCCTGCTCTATTAGCTTATCGGTGCTTAGTGTTTCGGGGATCAACAAGAAGCTGTTCCGGTGGGTAGTCCTTCTTCAGTTTATCCCCGAGCAGCGCTTCAAGATCCGGAATCAGGAACGAATCATCTTCACAGGCAAAGCTGATGCTGGTTCCGCTCGCCCCCGCTCTCCCGGTTCTGCCAATCCTGTGGACGTAGTCATCAGGGTCTTCAGGCAGGTTGTAGTTGATCACATGGCTGATTCCGTCAATGTGGATGCCCCGGCCAGCAACATCGGTAGCCACCAGTACTGAAATTTTTCCGGAGCGGAAATCTTCCAGAGTCCTGAGGCGCTTGTTCTGGGGAACTTCGCCGGAGATTTGGTCTGCCCTGATCCCAACCTTTTGCAGCTGTTCGGTCAGCTTGCGGGTTTGGTCCCTGCGATTGGTGAAAACAATGACTTTTTCCAGCTGGTGATGGTTAATCAGGTTTACCAGCAGGGGAAACTTCTGTTCCGATGAGAGAATGTAAACCTTTTGCTCCACCGTGTCGGTGGCCACACTGTCAGGCTCAATCTCAACCTTTACCGGGTTCCAGGTCCACTGTTCTCCAAGCCTTAATACATCATCTGTGAATGTTGCCGAGAATAGCAGCGTCTGACGGTCTCCCGGTCTTGGCGTCATGCGGATAATACGCCGTACCTGCGGGATAAAGCCCATGTCCAGCATGCGGTCTGCTTCGTCGATCACCATGACTTCAACCAGGTCCAGAAACAGGTCTTTACGCTCACAGTAGTCCAGCAGGCGCCCGGGCGTGGCAACGAGAATATCCACATAATTTTCGCCGATACGTTTACGCTGTTTCTCATAATCCATACCACCCACCACGGTGACAACGTGCAGCGGCAGGTATTGGGTCAGGGCTTCAGCGTCCTTACCGATCTGCAACGCCAGCTCCCGTGTAGGGGCGATAATGACCGCGCGTGGCTCGCCCAGGTAGCGGGTATCCGGTGCCGGGGTGTCAATCAGCTGCTTGATCGTGCTGATCAGAAATGCTGCCGTTTTACCGGTTCCCGTCTGAGCCTTGCCGATCGCATCCCGACCCGCCAGAGTGCTGCCCAGCACCTCTGCCTGAATTGGTGTGCAGTACTTGAAGCCCTGGTCAGCAATCGCATGCATCAGTTCGCCGGGCAGGGCAAAATCATGAAAGCGGGTCTTTTCAGGGTCAGGCGCTACCTGGAACTGATCAATACTCCAGCTTTCCTGAGCCCGGGCAGGACGGTCTGACTTTCTGCTGCTTGTCCGCTTCGGACGCTTTGATGATTTGACGTTGTTTCTGGAATGCGCAGCCTGTTTTTTGCTGCCGGAAAGCGCTTTCTTCCCTTTTTCAGGGGAAGCGTCTTTACTCGCGCTGCTTTTCTTAAAAAATCCTAGAAAACCACTCAATGCCTTAATCTCGTTCCTTTCAGTCCTGAACAATGGCTTTACCAATTGGCAGCCGGGTGAGCCAGCTATAAGGATACAATCTTTATCCTGATCGTCGCAGAGATGGGCGAGGAAGAAGTTAGCTGGTTAATACCATGCCCACTTTACGGTGGGAGTGGGTATGGTATAGCGTGAGAGCAACCTTGAGAGGATCTTCACGGTAAATGACATGGCGTATTATCGCGCCGATTTAATGGACAAATCAAACGAACTGTACGGATTCGCGCGAATCATGGAAATAGTGTCTTTCCACCAGGCAAATCCGGCGACGGCTAAATGGGATGCCGTGCAGTTAACACGGTCTGGTCAATCGTCCTCGAATTTTCCCCACTCGCCAGATGGCTCATCATCCGCCCGCTTGCCCAGCCACAATTGTTCAGACTTGCCTTTTTTGGACACTTTTCTTTTTTTCCTTTCCAGCCACTGCTTGTTAAGAACCATCATCAAGCCAGGATCAGGCACTGGTCGTACCGTGAGATTTTTGAACAAGGCGGTGAAAAAGCTGGCTTCTTCAGCAAATTTCTGGTTCTTTTCCCCAACAGACTCCGCTCTTACAGGGTCTGGCATGCAGCGATTACCGATAAAATTAGATATTGGACAAGAACTCATAGTTGTCACCCACCATCTGGCTGAAAATTTAATAATAGGTAGAGATGCCGTGTCTGGAAGTTAGACATTGGTGGGAAAGGAAGGATTTTATTTTTTATTTCAATCAGTTGTTTGATCAGGCCGGAAATAGAAGGCGCTCTTTATCTGCCATTGAACGCCCTCTTGCCGTTATCTGAGTTCTGCCACAATTTCCTTGCTGAAGGATTTTTCGCAATAGTGGCACTTCAGCTGGATATCATGACTTTTCTGACGCAGGTAGAAATAGCTTGCCACCGGTTCATTATGCGTAATGCAGTTAGAGTTGGGGCAGGCAAACGCGGCTCTCAGCGTTTTCGGAATGGCCATGGTGAACTTATCCACCACCCGGTAATCATCAATCACGTTGATGGTTGCGCTGGGTGCGAACAGTGCCAGTTCATTGGCCTCCTGTTCGGTAAACATCCGTCCCTCGACTTTTATAATATCTTTGAAGCCCCGGGCTTTACTGGGCAAATTAAAGCCCACGGTAATACGTGCTTCACTGTTCAGCAGATGAAGACGGTCAAGGATTTTTACCCCCTGTCCCGCCGGAATATGGTCGATGACAGTGCCCTGGCAGATGGCTTCAACCTGAAGTTTGTTACTCATCGATCATTCCTCACATCTGGTCATCAAAGGATTCATTGAGAATCAGGGCCAACAGCGCCTGACGGGCAAATACCCCGTTTCGGGCCTGTTCAAAGTAATAGGCATGGGGGGTTTGATCGACTTCAACGGCTATCTCATCAACCCTTGGCAACGGGTGCAGTACTTTCAGGTGTGCGGGTGCCTGTTTCAGGGTTTCATTGGTCAGTACATAGTTTGAGGCGATGTGCTTATACTCGGTTTCATCGAATCGCTCTTTCTGAACCCGGGTCATGTAGATGATATCTGTATCGGTAACCACTTCTTCGATGCTTTCCGCCCGACGCCACCGAATGCCTTTTTCATCCAGTTCCTGCAGGAGGTAGTCCGGCATTGCCAGTGCATCCGGGGCAATAAAATTAAATTCTGCGTTAAAGTGGGTCAGGGCCTGGGCCAGGGAGTGCACCGTCCGGCCATATTTCAGGTCACCGACAAAGGTGACTTTCAGGTTATCCAGTCGACCCTGGCACTCGCGAATACTAAACAGGTCCAGCAGGGTTTGGGTTGGGTGCTGGTTGGAGCCGTCGCCGCCATTGATAATGGGGACACTGGAGAATTCCGAGGCCAGCCGGGCAGCACCTTCCTGAGGGTGGCGCATCACCACCGCATCGGTATAGGAGCTGATGATTTTGATGGAGTCCGCGAGGGTTTCCCCTTTTTTGGCAGAGGTGTTGCCACCGTCAGCAAAACCAATCAGGGTGCCGCCTAACCTCTGAACGGCTGTTTCAAACGAGAGGCGTGTGCGGGTGGATGCCTCAAAAAAACAGCTGGCAATCACTTTGCCCTGCAATAGACCGGGGCGTGGCGTGTGTTTGAGTTCAGCTGCCACTGCAAGAATCTGTTCCATATCTTCCCGGGTAAGGTCGGCTATGGAGATAATGTTCCTGTTAAAGAACCTGTTTCCCATGGGGGTAATACCTGTCGCCTTTGGTCATTTTCAAGTCAAAAAAAAGCCCCTGGATCAAGGGGCTTTATTTTGCAATACAGATAAAGTGGTTAGCACCAGTAATAAGGATTCTGCTTGTTCTTTTGATTGACTGACGGTTCATGTGCAGTGTCATCGAAACCTTATCCCGGGTGAGTGTCGTTCAGGTTAACTCTTTTTGGTCAATCAGTCAGCTTCTTTGTTGGGTAAAAGCAGTCCGGTTGACAAATTGTATGGCATTTTACACTTCAACTGTCGTTGGTCAAGGGATTTCAGTGTTCTGGCCAGGGGCGGCGGCCTGACCGGAGACTGGCCAGTCCCGCTCACGCTCTTGTCTGAAGAAATTACCAGGGGAGATCAAGCTTTAAACTTGCCTCAAATGCCCTTAGAACCGACTCTTTGGAGTGTAAGATCCAGATGCTGGTGACAAAGTTATAAAAGGTGTCCAGCCAGCTGTCATGATGGTTCAGCTGGTAGATATGTCGTATGTTGGGTTCAAGCCCGCTGGAAGGAATCTTCATCCCGGCAACCACCACCTTGTTCGGCGGCAGTTTCCATCGGGAATATCGGCTGAGCGGATTATAGTCCTGTCCATGAAGAAAGCTGCCTTCAACATAGGAGTGATGAATTCTGGCCAATCGGCTGTCGGGCATACCTGCCAACCAGCTTGGGTGAATACCGTAGCTGTTGAAAATGTAGGCTTGCTCAATGGTCTCGGATATTGACATGGCGGCCTGGGCAATAGCGCCGCTGAAGGAGTAACCGGTTATCTCCACTGAATGGTCCGGATACATATCTTTCAGGGAATCAGCGAGATCGCTGATATCCTGCAGCTGTTTTACCGCAAGAGAGCAGGGAGAGCTGCCGGGGTGAGCGGGTTTTGATTGGGTAACCAGGCATTGGACAGCCTCATCGGACTTTTCACCGGCCAGGGCCAGAACGATCTTGCTCTTGGTCTGGGCGTTGGATGAAGGGTCTTCAGTCAGTTTAAATACCCTGACCTTGATGTTCGAGTCCGGGATAGTGACCTGGCCGATTATCTGGTGGCGGGTCTGGCCAGATTTTCGTTTCTCCTCGGCGGTGCTGGTAAAATGGGGCTGCCATTGCTCAGGGATGGCTTCCGGGTCCGCCACGAATAGAAACTGTCTGGAGCCCAGGTAAGAGAGCCTGAAAATAGCAAATATCTGTTTTTCCGGATCATCGGAGGTCAGGATTGCGTCCATTTCGGAAAAATAGCTCATCAAGGCATAGGGGTAACGCTCCAATAGCAGTTCAGTGGTGGCCCGGTAGTCTACGGTTCTTTTTTGAACGGTTTGCTGTTGATCGTTTTCATTGGATTCGGGCGTTTGTTCAGGCTCCATGCCGGAATTGGCGGGTGGCGGCGCAGTCCATTCAGCGGTGATGCCAGACGCCTGTGGCGTGGCGTCAGCAATAGCGAACAAACTGAGAATGCTCAGCAGTAAGGGGACTGCAATGATTAGGCGTATAGAGTTAGGGTGCATGGGGCTTTCCTGACCAATATAAAACCAGAGGTTAATAACTATGACCAGAAAAAGAGGCTAACGTTCAAATTTAAAGGTGTGAGGGGATTAATCAAAGCGCCTGATCCGCTGATGAGGGTGGAATAACAGGCTTACAAGTTGTGTTTCTTCATTTTGCACCCGCCCGGGATTTCAATGGTGACGTCACTGTTCAGCTGGCAGCAGCAGGTCAGTATTTTTCCTTCCGGAATAAAGGCGATGGGGTCGGTGGTATAGGTGACTTCACCATCAACAAGGGTGACCTGGCAGCTGCCACAAAACCCTTCACGGCATTGATACTCCATGTCGACGTTTTCCTGCTCAAGGGCTTCCAGAAGCGTCAGCTCTTTGCGGGGAATAAAGCTGAAGCCTTCAAGAATCTTAACAATATGAACCATGGTGTTTCGCCTGTATCAGCCAGGCTTGAAACAGGCCTGGCTATGGGACGTTGGGTATCGGAACTGCTTACACTGTTTTTTAATGCAGGACTTATAGCGAAAAGTTGCTGAAATCTTCGGACTGCACTTCGCTGTCTATTTGTCCAACCAGGTAGGAGCTGACCTCCACCTCCTGAGGCGCAACCTGAACGTTGTCGCTGTTAAGCCAGCTGTTCATCCAGGGCAGAGGGTTCTGTTTGATGGCAAACGCCGGTTCAAAGCCGACGGCAACCATCCGCTGGTTGGTGATGTATTCAACGTACTGGCCAAGAATGTCCCGGTTCAGGCCAATCATGGAGCCATCACGGAACAGGTAGTCTGCCCAGTCTTTTTCCTGTTCTGCCGCGTCGATAAAAATCTGCCTGGCCTGGTCTTTCAGCTCACGGGCAATCACTGCCATTTCCGGGTCATCTTTGCCATCGGCCAGCAGTTGCAGGATATGCTGGGTGCCGGTCAGGTGAAGAGCTTCATCGCGGGCGATCAATTTGATGATTTTGGCATTGCCCTCCATTGTGGAGCGCTCGGCAAAGGCAAAGCTGCAGGCAAAACTGACGTAAAAACGGATCGCTTCCAATACGTTCACAGACACCACAGTGAGGTAGAGCCTGCGCTTCAGGTCGGTAATGCTGATGTTGATTTCTTCGCCGTTAACGGTGTGTTTACCTTCACCCAGCTGATGGTAAAGGCTGACACCTTCGATCAGGGCGTCGTAGTAGCGGGTGATGTCCCTGGCGCGTTTGGTAATCGCCTCATTGGTCACGATATCGTCGAAGATACGGGCCGGTTCGGTGACGATATTGCGGATAATATGGGTATAGGAACGGGAGTGGATGGTCTCACTGAAGGCCCAGGTTTCGATCCAGGTTTCCAGTTCCGGCAGGGAAACAATAGGCAGCAGGGCAACGTTCGGTGAGCGGCCCTGCACCGAGTCCAGTAGGGTCTGGTATTTCAGGTTGCTGAGAAAGATGTGCCTTTCATGATCGGGAAGCGCAGCAAAGTCACGGCGATCGGTTGAGAGGTCCACCTCCTCAGGACGCCAGAAAAAGGAGAGCTGCTTCTCAATCAGCTTCTCAAAGATCGGGTATTTCTGGACATCATAACGGGATACATTGACATTACGGCCAAAGAACATGGGCTCCTGAGTAGCATTGAAGTGTTCCCGGTTAAATGTGGTGTATGTCATTGTTCGATTTGCCCCAATTCAGTGGTTTCCGCGTATGGTTTGCTGGCCTGGGAGCCTGTCGGACTTAAGGGTCCGTAGCGAGGATTGCGAGAAATTGAGGATAAAAATTTCTGCTTCTGAGGAGAATAGCGGGGCTATTTGACGAAGAAGCAGGAATTTTTAGACCAATTTATCGCAACCGCAGTAGGACAGTCTTAAGTCCGACAGGCTCCTAGAGTGATGCGAACCGCGTTATTTATCTATAAGCATTTGCGCTATAGACAGGATTGCTGTTCGCTATTGATCAATAGTTCTGACAAGGGATGTTCATCAGATTTTGCAGGCCCCCCCTGCGCAGTCATCATCCATGTCATTCTGAGCGTCAGCGGCACCATCACGGGTATTGTGGTAATACAGTGTTTTTACGCCCAGTTTGTAAGCGGTCAGCAGGTCTTTCAGCAGCAGCTTCATCGGAACTTTGCCGCCTTCAAAGAGACCGGGATCATAGTTGGTGTTGGCTGAGATCGTCTGGTCGACAAACTTCTGCATGATGGCAACCAGCTGAAGGTAGCCATCGTTGTTCGGGATGTTCCAGAGCAGTTCATAACGATCCTTAAGCTCGACGAAATCAGGAACAACCTGCTTGAGAATGCCATCTTTGCTGGCCTTAACGCTGACAAAGCCCCGGGGCGGCTCAATACCGTTGGTGGCGTTACTGATCTGGGATGATGTCTCGGATGGCATCAGGGCGGTCAGTGTTGAGTTGCGCAGGCCGAACGACTTGATCTCCTCACGCAAGCTTTCCCAGTCAAGATGCAGGGACTCTTCACAAACCGTATCAAGGTCACGTTTGTAGGTATCGATAGGTAAGATACCCTTGGCATACGTGGTCTCATTGAATTTGGAGCAGGTGCCTTTCTCTCTGGCCAGCTTGTTTGACGCTTTCAACAGGTAGTATTGAATGGCTTCAAAGGTGCGGTGGGTCAGGCCATTGGCGGAGCCATCCGAATACCGGACATTGTTTTTGGCCAGGTAGTTGGCGAAGTTAATCACCCCGACACCCAGGGGACGCCGTCCCATGGTTGAGTTGTAAGCCGCAGCAACCGGGTAGTCCTGGTAGTCCAGCAGGCTGTCGAGGGCACGCACAATCAGTTCTGACAACTCTTCCAGTTCTGCCAGATCCTTCAGGGCTCCCAGGTTAAATGCGGCCAGGGTGCACAGGGCAATCTCGCCCTCTTCGTCATGGATATGATCCAGAGGTTTGGTGGGCAGGGCAATTTCCAGGCACAGGTTACTCTGGCGAACCGGGGCCACTGCCGGATCAAATGGGCTGTGGGTATTGCAGTGATCGACGTTTTGCAGGTAGATTCGCCCGGTACTGGCCCGCTCGGAGGCAAACAGTGAAAAGAGTTCAATCGCCTTCAGCGTGGTCTTACGGATGCTGCTGTCCTGCTCATATTGCTTGTAGAGCCTTTCAAACGCTTCCTGGTCAGCAAAGAACGCATCATACAGTCCCGGCACATCGCTGGGTGAAAAGAGGGTGATATTACCGCCTTCGATCAGGCGCTGGTACATCAGCTTGTTAAACTGCACGCCATAGTCCAGGTGGCGAACGCGGTTATCATCCACCCCCCGGTTGTTTTTCAGAACCAGCAGGTTTTCAACTTCCAGGTGCCAGATCGGGTAGAAGAGGGTCGCTGCGCCACCGCGAACACCACCTTGAGAGCACGATTTTACGGCCGTCTGGAAGTGCTTGTAGAAAGGGATACAGCCGGTATGGAAGGCTTCTCCCCCACGGATCGGGCTGCCCAGGGCGCGAATATTACCGGCGTTGATACCAATCCCCGCCCGCTGGCTGACGTATTTAACAATAGCGCTGGACGTGGCATTGATGGAGTCCAGTGAGTCCCCGCATTCAATCAGTACGCAAGAGCTGAACTGACGGGTAGGTGTACGTACCCCGGACATGATCGGGGTGGGCAGAGAGAGTCTGAAGGTGGACACCGCATGGTAGAAACGCTCAATGAAATCCAGGCGAGTCTCTTTCGGGTATTGTGCAAACAGGCAGGCACCAATGAGCATGTACAGAATCTGGGGGCTCTCGTAGTACTCGCCGGTTACCCGGTTCTGCACCAGGTATTTGCCCTCAAGTTGCTTGACCGCTGCATAGCTGAAGTTCATATCCCGGCGGTGATCAATAAAGCGTTCCATCTGATCAAACTCAGCTTCACTGTAGTCCGTCAGGAGGTGCTGGTCATACTTCTTCATCTCCACCAGTTTGACCACATGGCTATACAGTCCGGGCGGTTCAAACTGGCCGTAGGCCTTTTTCCGCAGGTGGAAGATGGCCAGGCGGGCAGCCAGATACTGATAGTCCGGAGCCTGGGCCGAAATCAGGTCGGCAGCGGATTTGATCAGTGTTTCATGGATATCCGTGGTCTTGATGCCATCGTAGAACTGTATGTGAGACTTAAGTTCAACTTCAGAAACGGAGACGTTGTCCAGGCCCTCGGCTGCCCATGTAATCACTTTATGGATCTTCTCAAGATCCAGTTGTTCCTTATCTCCGTCACGCTTGGTGACCAGGATATTTTTATTCATTCAGCCCTTACCTGTGTATTCAATGAACACGCTTGATCAAGCGCGGCTATCAATGACCTTGCAGCACGCTTCATGGCCCGGTCAGACCAGCAGACAGTATTACTGCACGTGCTGTCCATCACTGTCTTATCGCCAGCCACTGTACACTGCGGTGGCTGTGAGACTATGAATCTGTCCGGGATATACCTGATGAGTCAGATCCCCGCCTCTGCGAGACAGGCTGTAGCGGCGGAACCGCGAGGCCGCGCAGCTGACAATCTGTATAAGCATTCTTCCCTGATTACCGTCCGCTCTTCCGTTATGTGCTGCTGCCAACAGTAAATCCGCTGTTTGGCTGGACTGTTGCCTGAGGCATTTCCGGTATGCCGGGTTGCTCGGGCGGCAATGTGTTACTCAGCAGCGAGGGGTACCATATATAGTGTAGCGGCCGTTTATCTACACAAGATAATGCGCAGTCGGGAGAAATTCAAGCCGATAAAACCAGGGGGGTGCTGTGGATAAGATGTGGATTTCTTTCGGTGTTGGTGCCCACTAACTCCCGGGTAACTTTTTCAGACAGAACGAGAAGTTTGCAAGCTCAAGATGGGATTTTGTCAAAATAAAAAAATATTCTGAGTCCGCTTCGGAGAAAAAAATCATGAATACTCTGGCTTCCGGATGTTGATTCAGAAATGTTTGGGCCTGCTCCGGTTCCGGGGAGGACGTTCGATCGTCGGTAGTGTAACATCTACGGCCCATAAACCATCAGATTGCCAGTGAAGTGCCGGTTTTTTGCCGCTTTCAATATTTCGTCTCTTAAACCCTGGGGTGTAAAACAATGGCTTTGGATAATGCAGAAACGGGTCGCATCCTGATTGTTGAGGATGATGAGCGTCTGGCAACCCTGACCCGTGAGTATCTTGAAAATAATGGCCTTCAGGTGTCGGTGGAAGGTGATGGTGGTAAGGCCGTTGAACGTATTTTGAGTGAGCGCCCCGATCTGGTGGTACTGGATCTGATGCTGCCGGGGGAAGATGGGGTGTCCATCTGTCGCCGGGTGCGAGGCCAGTATCATGGTCAGATACTGATGCTGACTGCCCGCACCGATGACCTTGACGAAGTGCTGGGGCTGGAAATGGGTGCGGATGATTATGTTGCCAAACCGGTCCGTCCAAGAGTATTGCTTGCCCGTATAAGAGCCCTGCTGAGAAGGGGCTCGGCACCGTTAGAAGACGAGCCGGAAGTGCAGAATAGCCTTCGCTTTGGCGCGCTGGTGGTTGATAACTCCATGCGTGAGGCCTGGCTGGATGACCAGAGCGTCGACCTCACCAGCGCTGAATTTGATCTGCTCTGGCTGCTCTGTTCAAATGCTGGCCGGGTGTTGAGCCGGGAAGAGATCTTTGCCCAGTTGCGCGGGATTGAATACGACGGTCAGGACCGTTCCATCGATGTCAGGGTTTCACGCATTCGCCCCAAAATTGGCGACGACCCGATGCACCCTCGTCTGATCAAGACGGTGCGCAGTAAAGGGTATCTTTTTGTGAAGAGCATGTGACAAATGAGTAAGTTGCTGGCATAGCGTCATGAGCAGTATTTTTCTTCGTATCTATGGCGGCCTGCTGTTTTCCCTGGTTCTGGTCTCAGTGCTGTCTGGCATAGTGGTCACTATTGTCAATGGTGTTCGATTGGCCGAGTACCGGGAAGATATGGCCCGAGGGACCTTCCGTCTCGTCTCTGAAGTACTGGCCGCCATGCCAGAAGAGCAGCGGCATAAGTGGCTGGGAGAGTGGGGACATAAACTGTCGATTCCTTTTTCAATGTTGCCTTTGGAGCGATCCGACTTCACACCTAAAGAGATTGAGCAGCTCTCTTTAGGGGGGATTGATGTTCAGATGCTGACGGAAAAGGCCGCAGTTATTACCGCCTTGATTGATGACCGGTGGTTGTTGCAGGGACGGGTGGCGGAGATATCTGAACAAATGGCAAGTGGTACCATTGTTTTTCTCAGACACCTGCTCAGCCATTACTCTGCGGATGAGCGAGTGACGGTATTGGCTCAGCGATCCGGAGAATCGCTGAGCTTTCCTGTGTCCATTGTTCACTCCGCTACGTCGTTAACGCCCCTGCAAAACACCCAGTTGCAGCAGGGCAGTATTGTGACTGTGTTGAACATCAGAGATGAATCGCTCCAGCTCTATGCCCAGATGAAGGACAGTGATCAGATACTCCATCTTGGTCCATTGAAATTACTGAACCCTTATCCTTTTAAACTGATCCTGACCCTGGGGCTGTTCGTCTTGATCTCTCTGAGCCTTGCCATCTATATCCTGGTCAGGGGAATGGAGAAGCGGCTGCGAAAACTGGAAAGAGCGGCGACACGCTTTAGCCGGGGAGACTTTGAAGTACGGGTTAATGTTGGCGGGGCGGATTCCATTGGTCGCCTGGCCATGGCGTTTAATGCCATGGCCGACCATATTCAGCGTCTGCTGAGTCTGCAAAAAGAGATGATTCATGGCGTATCCCATGAATTAAGAACCCCCGTAGCAAGGTTGCGCTTTGGCCTGGATTTGATTGCCGATGCCAGAACACAGGAAGCGCGGGAGGCCCAGCTGGAGGGCATGGACCAGGATATCCAGGAACTGGATCATCTGGTGGATGAGTTTCTGACCTATGCCAACCTGGAGCAGGGAACCCCGACCCTCCGTTTGAAACGTCATGACGTTGATAAAGTAGTGGCCCAGGTGGTTGGCGAGCATCTCAGATTACAGAACCGGGTTGAGATCGAGCATATTCCCTGCAATGTGTTAAACCCGAGGCGGTTTGTCGAAATTGACCGGCGCTATATTCATCGGGCGATACAGAACCTGGTAGGCAATGCCTGTCGCTATGCGGACAGTAAAGTTCAGGTGCGTTTTTCATCCACCCAGGACACTTGTCGTATTGATGTGGATGATGACGGGGCCGGGATTCCGGAAGAGCAGTGGGAACGGGTATTTTCTGCTTTTTCCCGACTGGACGACAGCAGAACACGCAAGTCAGGAGGCTATGGTCTGGGGCTCTCAATCGTCCGGCGGATTATGTACTGGCATGGGGGGCGGGCGCTGGTCAGCCACAGTCCCCTGGGGGGAGCCCGGTTCAGTCTGGTCTGGCCCAGGAAGCAGAGGCATTAAAGTTTCTGATGTTTCCGGGAACGTCTCCCCGGGAACATCAAGAAGATCTTGAAGAATTTCAAGAAAGTCCTCCTGGACGCCTTCCTCTTTGAGAATATGGAAGGCAACGTTCTGGGTTGAGAAGCCGGGTTTCAGGACATAATCATAGTGCAGGCGGCCTTCACTGTTGATCTCAGCGCTGACATGAAGATTTTGAAACCTGTCCGGGAACTGATCAGCCAGTGAGGCCAGCCGGGCATAGTGGGTAGAAGAAATGCTGATCGTCCCGGGTAAATCGCCAATCGATTTTATATAGGTGAGTGCACCGATCTCCCCTTCTTCAGGGCTGGTATTGCTGAAAATTTCATCCAGAAAAGCAATGCTGAACTGACCAGTCTCCAATGCGCGTAATGCCTCCAGCAGCTTGATAGCGCGTTTTGATTCTGCGCTGAAACTGGAAACGCCAGTAATCATTTCAGGCTCAATGACGGTATGAATAAAGGAAAATGGTGTCAGTTTAAAGGACGCAGCCGGAGATATACCCAGTGTCTGCGCCATAATGACGTTGAGTGCAGCAGCAATCATGGCATTGGATTTTCCTGCAGCATTCGGCCCGGTAATAATGATATTGGTCGGTGCTATGGCGTGGTTGGCGGCAAGGTCATTGGAAACCGCAATGGCAGGGGAGAGCAGAGGGTTCCAGAAGCCCTGAAGCTCGATACCCGGTTGTGCTGATACTTGATATTGTGCAAAGCACAACGGATTATTTTCCCGGTAAGAAGACGACCGCAGCAGCTTGGCAACGGTCAGCCAGGCATCAATCTCACCGGTGGCCTGCATAATCCTGATCAGTGGGATGTGGTTTCGGCGCAGCAGCATCAGGCTTCTTTTGTAGCGTCCCATGTTGGTTACCAGATAGGTGAGTGTGTCGGGTGTTTTCTCTGGCGCATCGTTTAACAGTGTGGCTATCTCCTGAATCTGGGTGGAATTGCGAAATTTCAGGAAGCCGCTGTCATGGTCCAGAATATCCTCAAGGGCCGGGTGATGCCGGGCCAGTTGCTTTAGTTCTCTGGCGCTGGCCAATGCTCTTCCGGGTCTGCGGCTGCGCTCCATGACAAACGTGTAAGCGGCCCGATTATCCTGAAAGAGCCAGTATGATTGATAAATGGCGATCATTTGCAGTACCGCAAAGCTACCGAAGGTGAAAATTTTGACCGGTGGTGGAAGCCCCTGAAAGTGATCGTGCATTTCAGAGATGGCCAGGTTCATATTGGCTGGCAGGTTGATGGCTGAATTGAGAAGCCCATGAATAATCCCGTATTGCGAGTCAAACTTGCCAAGCAGCGTCGACCCGATCAGGCCGATAGGTACATTCAATGCACTCATAACACTAATGATGTCGTTTAATCGGCGGGCAATCTCTTCATAGAAGGCATCGGAGGTGAGCCCCGGAATGTATGTCTGGTAATCAATCTCATCAAAATGGGGGCTGTTCACGGCATCAGAAGGGTCGAGCAGGGCAATGAGTCCATCTTCATCCGCGGCATAGCGGATCAGTTGCTCCTCAATCTGAAAGATGACTTTGGGGTGATCCAGCAAGTATTGAAGTGCGTTTTGGCGTTTTTCAAGAACCTCTATATCCGTAATTGGGGATATCAGCAGGTTGGCCAACATAATTTCACCCGCGACCGTCATCGGAGAGCCTAAATTGCCGAGCAGGCTATGTCCGGGGTTTTGTACGGTGCCACTGAGAATATGCAGGTCTTTAACGGCATGATGGGTCATTATCTCGTTGCCCGTTTTATGAGTACGGGAAAAATTTTGCAAAAGAATGCTGCGTCTTTCTCCCGGGGACAGAAGAATTTCAGGTAACTCCTGTTTCTGGTTACGCGAGTTTATGGCGTTTTTGTATTTATCTGCGGAGTGGATTTTTGCCAGGTGATCATGTATCAGCTGATAAGTGTTGGTGATCTCCATGCCTGCGTCAGCATTAAGACTTGCGCTAATGGATGTGATTAACAGGAATATTAAATAATCAGTGGCTCTTGATTTCATTGGGTATTTTCGATGGACAGTTTTTATTGTTTAACATTTCATGTTGCACATCAGAGGCCTTTGGGTAATCAGGGTTACAATCCCGGTTTTTTAGGCCAATGAGCGGATTTATTGTCAATTGAGCAACTCATATCCCCTTAAGCTTGTGTAAAAATAGATGAGAAGCCATAGTCTCGCCATACACTGATGATGTGATCCATTTCAAGCGATTGATCGAGAGAGTAAAGCATGTCATTCCGTCTGGAGATGAAGGTTCGCGACTATGAGTGCGACCTGCAGGGAATCGTCAACAACAGTGTCTATTTCAATTATCTGGAGCATGCACGGCATGAGTTTCTGCACGCTAACGCTATCGACTTTGCCAGTCTGGCTGCAGAGAAAATTCATCTGGTGGTGCTGAGAAGTGAGATGGATTACAAAATGTCGCTGGTACCTGGGGATGAATTTTATGTAGAAGTAGAACCCGTGCGACTTTCCAAACTGAAATTTGGTTTTAAACAGAAAATCTTCCGGAAACGGGATAACAGGCTGGCCATCGATGCGCTGGTTATTGGTACATCAGTGAACGCTAAAGGGCGGCCTTTTCTATCAGAAGACATTGACCGGGTATTTCCACTGGCATGACAAAGGATAAAAACGTCAGCGCTTGTCTGACGTTTCTGATCGTTATTTGTTCAGCAGTTTCCTTCCGGCAAAATAATCCAGACTGACATAACGTCCGGCTCCCTGGAAAACCAGCACCAGCAACATCACCAGGTAGGTGGCGGCAAACTCAATGCCATTGTTCAGAATCACCGGCTTGCCAAACTCGGTAATATAGTGGTAGCGGCCGGGATGGTTTGACTTCAGCCAGCCCAGAAACCCATTCAGTCTTTGGGTTGCTTCAGCGGCGTGTTCATTGGCAGCAAAGCTGCCCGGGTCAGCAATGGCCTGCCAGCCATGGGGCCAGTGCACCGCGAAAATAGCCACCAGCATAGTGATGATCAATGGGACTGAAATCAACCGAATGCCCAGGCCGGCCACCAGCAGCACAGCGCCGATAATCTCTGTCCAGGTCGCCAGTGCTGCCATCAGCCAGGGGAAGGGGAGGGCCAGTCCATGCTCAAACCACATCACAATATCGTCAAAGTGCGCCAGTTTGTTGGTGCCGGCAATCCAGAAGATGGGGGCAAGGTACAGGCGCAGGGCCAGCAACGGAAGCCCATCAGCGTGATGGAGGTAACCTGCTGTTTTTTGGTAGAGTGACAGGATCTTATTCATGGCTGATTCCCTGGATGTTCTTATTGAGTTATTCACTCAACGTTTCAGCCGTGGGATTGTTACAGTGTGCAGGTTATTTTTTCATTCCGGGTTTGTAACGATATGGACGATGAAGCGTTAATAATAAAACAGGCACAAAATGGTGATCAGCAGGCGTTTACAGTGCTGGTGAAGCATTACTATCGCTTGATGCGCTTCGTTGCCCTGCCGATTGTGGGCGAAAGTGATGCCGATGAGATTGTCCAGGAAGCCTGGTTGACGGTGCATCAGAAACTGCCTCAATGGCAGCCCAGAGGCAGTTTCAAGGGATGGTTGCTGACCATTACCGCCAATGAAGCCCGTTCCCGCTATCGTCGGCAGAAACGTGAGCTGCTGTCCGATGCTCCGGAAGAAGCGCCGCTGGCCCATCGTTTTAAAGAAGATGGCCATTGGCAACAGCCGCCTTCCAACTGGCACATCGATGGGCCGGGGGCGCTATTGGATAAACGGGAACTGATGGACTGCCTGAACCATAAGATCACCATGTTGCCGGAGAAGCAGCGTCTGGTGTTTGGCTTGAAAGATTTCAGCCAGATGTCACTGGATGATATTTCCGGTTTTATCGGTGAGTCCGCAGCCAATGTCAGGGTTCTGCTGCACCGGGCGCGGGCAACGCTGTATTCCGGTATTGAACAGTTTCAGGAGACAGGCCGATGTTGAAATGTCGGGATATCGAGCAAATGGCGGGTCAGCTTCAGGATGACGAGCTGAACTGGCGACAGCGTCTGAGTATGCGAATGCATTTGATCATGTGCCACCATTGCCGACGTTTTCTCAAACAGTTTGCCGCCATTAAAAAGCTGGCAGAGCACTCCGTCAGTGAACCGGCGTCTGATGATGAAGTGAAGTCGGTCATGGATAAAATTAACGGTTCACCCTGGGAGCCTGACCGAGAATAGACTGCCCTACGCGGCAACTGCTCTCCTGCGTTGCCCTAGCTCCTGCATCCATGCAGTCGTGCGGTGGCAGCAAATTGGTCTAAAATCCGCTTTTGTTCGGCAAATAGCCCCGCTATTCACCTCACAAAACCGAATTTTTATCCTCAATTTTCTGCCATCCTCGCTACGGGCGCTATTCTCGGTCAGGCTCCCAGGGGTAGAGTGCCCCTGGGTTTTTTAGTCATAACTGTCGAATATTATTCTTGCTTTAAAGCCTTCCCACAATCAAACCCAGTTGATAAAAACGCATCAATGCCTGCTCAGCATAAGGCTTGACCCGGGTTCGCTCGGCCACCGTCAGGTGTTGCAATGTCTGCTTGATAAGCTGCTCCTGGTTCACCGGCTGATCAAGGGTGGAGGCAGTTTGAAAAAGCTGCCAGGCCAGTGCATCCACCGTCAGAAACCGCGTTTCATTTTCCTGACGGTAAAGAATCAGCAGGGTTGGTTGTTCGGGAGCGGCCTGTGGTTGAAAGTCACGGCTGATTTTATGGACAGGGTATTGGTAGGCGGCGGCCACGGCATTAACCGACCATATCAGTGCATCTTCACAGTCTGAAAAAACCGCGATTGCTGTGGCGGCTGGTTCGTCCTGTTCATTGCCCAGCAACAGGGTTTCCAGCCATTCATAGTGGGCCAGTTCCCGGAGGAACGGTGGCAGAGTGTGGGACTTATCAGTCACTGGATTAGTATTAAGCCAGGCCAGAAACTCCCCGGAGATATCAATAAAGTAGGGGGAGCTGGCAGGGTGATCGGCAATAAAGCGATCCACCAGATGATTGAACGCCTCCTCCGGCAATAACTTTTTCAACACCGGGAAGCCTTGGCTGACAAAGTTAGATATATTGTTTCGGATCAGCCGGGAGTAAACGGCAAAGCGTTCCGGCTTTATCTGCTCAAATGGATTATCAGTCTGATGACGTATAGCCTCGGTAAACTGCTGTTGAACTATCTGGAAATCATCCACAGGCGTACTCCTTCTGCTGATGCATCACAGAGTGCTGAATCCGGTGTATGGAATCGAGCTCTTCAACCAGTTTATCCAGTGGCGGAATATTAAAGTCCCGCTCCAGTAGCGTTGGGAAAACGCCGTGGTATTGGTAAGCTTTGCCAAGCAGCTGCCAGACATCATCGCGAACTGGTGCGCCATGACTGTCGATAATAAGGTCCGGCTGCTCAACATAATGACCGGCAATATGGCCGTAGCTGATACGCTCAGTGGGCAACTGCCTCAGAAACGTATCTGCGTCATAACCATGATTGACGCTGTTGACAAAAATATTGTTGATATCCAGCAGCAGCTCACAATCCGCCAGTTCCAGAACCCGATGAATAAACTCAATTTCCGGCATCTGTTGCCCGGGAGCGCAGTAGTAAGAGACGTTCTCCACCGCAATGGGCTCACCCAGAAAGTCCTGGGTCTGTTTTATCCGGTCCGCCACGTAATGTGAAGCCGCTTTGGTAAAGGGAATAGGCATCAGGTCATAGAGATGCCCCTGGTCAGAGCAGTAACTCAGGTGTTCGGTGTAACGAACTACCTGATGCGCCTGTAGAAATGCCCTGATATCGCGCAGCAGATTCATATCCAGCGGTGTCGGACCACCCAGTGACAGGGAGAGACCGTGGCAAACCAGCGGTGTCTGATCGAGAATCTGCTCCAGCAGCTCGCGTCTCTGTTGCGGCGCTTTAATCCAGTTTTCCGGAGCAACCTCCAGAAACTGAACAGAGGAGGGCACCTTTTTGGCCAGGCTCTGAAGATGCTCCCGGCGCAGGCCAAGGCCTGCACCGCTGAGTGAAGGAACAGGCTTCATCAGGCGGCTCCGCACTTGCCTTCGCCGCATTTGCCTTCTTCATCCTTGCTGGCTGATTCGCCGCACTTGCCTTCACCGCATTTGCCTTCGCCCGCTTTCATGGCACTGTCGCCACCGCATTTGCCCTCACCACACTTCCCTTCGTCCGCTTTGGCCGATGCCGAAGATGCACCACATTTGCCTTCACCACATTTGCCCTCATCCACCTGTTTTTCCGCCAGCACAATGCCCTCATAGCCCTGGCTCAAAGAGCTGATGGAGCCGGTCATATCGGCACTGACGGTGACGGATGCAGCGGAAACCAGAGTGGCAGCAACCAGGTTGGTCAGTTTGTTGGTTTTTGTTGTCATGGTGACTCTCCTGTCGTTTTTTAACCGACCGCAAAGTGCGGACTTATCAATACAACGGGAAAGTCGGTGGGATGTTACAGATTCGTTGAAAAAAAATGGAAAAATAATTTCAGGCCGGTGGTTCCGGCCTGAAAGGGCCTTTATAAAAGGCCAAAGCGGAAAATAGTTTTTTCCTGATAGGTTTCACCGGGATTCAGCCGGGTTGAAGGAAACTCCAGCCTGTTGGGGGAGTCCGGAAAATGCTGGGTCTCCAGGCAGAAACCTGCCCGCATACCATATTGGCTGCCACCCCGTGCAGGCTCACCTGCCAGATAGTTGCCGGTATAGAACTGCACTCCCGGTTGAGTGGTAAGTACCTCCAGGGTACGACCACTGTCTGGTTCTTCTACTCGGGCGACAGGTGTCAGAGCGCGATCATTCCCCCTCTCCGTCCAGATAACCCAGTTATGATCGTATCCCCTGGCCTGCTTCAGCTGAACAAAGTCTTGGGCGATATCCTGACCAATAGGCTTCATAGTGGTGAAATCCATGGGGGTGTTAATGACTGGCTCAATCTCACCGTATGGAATGGACGTTTCATCCGTTGGGGTGAACTGGCGGCAGTGCAGCAGCAGCCGGTGGCTGAGACAGTCGTCACTGCCATTAAGGTTGAAATAAGCGTGGTTGGTCAGGTTAACCACGGTGGGGGCGTCCGTCGTTGCCCGATACTCAATACCCAGCTCATTCTGGTTATTCAGGGTGTAGATCACGTTGACACTCAGGTTACCGGGATAACCCTCTTCACCATCTTCTGATTCATAGTTAAGGGACAGTGTGCTTATGTCGTCACTGGTCTGGGACTCTGCCCGCCACAGGTGATGATCAAACCCAACCTTGCCACCATGCAGGTGATTTGGTGCATTGTTGCAGGCCAGCTGAAACGGTTCACCCTCAAGTTCAAATTCTCCCCTGGCGATACGGTTGGCATAACGGCCAACAATGGCACCAAAATAAGCACTGGACCGCTCGTAATCCGCCACCGAATCACAGCCCAGGGTGACTTCGCCCATATTGCCTGCTTTATCCGGCACACGAATGCTCTGGATAATACCGCCCATTGTCAGGATGGTGACTTCCATGCCTTGCTGGTTACAGAGCCGGAAGGCATACACCGGTTTACCGGAGCGAGTGGCTCCAAACACTTCCTGAAAAATCTTCATAAATACGCCATTGCCCTGGAAAACAAATCGCCAACTTTCATAACCCAACTTGCAGAGAAAGTGGAGTGAGGTCTGAGGAGTGTTCACATGGAAAATTGTGAACATCCCTGGTAGGTAAAGAAAAATTCTCGCAGTCAGCGTTATCACCAAAGATAGCTATAGTATCCAAGGCTTGTATATCAATTCACTGATGGACGTCATGCCCGTGGGTATTTTTAGCACATTTTGTAACCGCTGATCGTATGCCAGTGCTGCTTGGTAATGACTACACCATCGGGCAGGGGAGATACGATTATGGCCCGGCCTGTTGCACCACCGGATCGCATTGGTGCGTCATGGCGTGAACAGCGTAATGTAGCCACTGATGTTCTCCAGCCATTGCGACATCGGCCTCTATGCTCTATAACTATTAACTCTGGGGGCGATTCGGATTCGACGACGGTATTGAACCCTGAGGTGCATGCCGAGGGCGTAGTGGTTCTCGTTAATCAAAACACTACAAACCTATTAGTTGCCAATGATAGCAACTTTGAAGCTGCAGCAGCCGCTGCTTAATCGTACTTAACACTACGAAGCTTCCAGTCTAACCGGCTCGTCTGCTGGCCGGTATTCAGACTGTCATCGTAAGCGGGCTCGCCACGATCAGCAGGTCTCTGGCTGACGGGTTAAAACCTGTGAGAATCGCACTGAAGAACCCCGACCACTGGGTCGCTACGGTGTAAAAACTAAAGGTGGATCTAAGCATGTAGAGCCAAAGGCTGAGAGCTGGCGGACGCGGGTTCAAGTCCCGCCGCCTCCACCACATATAAACCTCGTAGGTTATTCATCTACGAGGTTTTTTTATGGTTGACCAGAAGGTAGTTTTGTCTAATCGTTCAGAAAGTGTCCAACCGGATTTTTTTGAAGTGAGTCGGATTGGCTCAATACACACAAATAGAAATAATTTATACACTGGTGATTCATGAGAACCAATATTTCAATGGCATGAAGCTTCCAGACAGAAAGTGCTGGGTATTCAGCGTCGGAGCCGACCACAGCGACAACCCCTATGGCACGGTGGATATTGAGAACATTACTGAGACAATTGTCGAATTGCAGCATCATAAAACCTGCATGCCCTGTCGTGTAGATATTTGCCAATTTCGTACATTTTGTAATGGCCAACACTGGCACCAAAAACAACTAAAGACAATACAAGTGATTGTTCATCAATTATTGAATCATCTTGCTTGAGTTCCAGATACTTAAGGTATGCTTCGGGAGTCGTACGCTTGGCAAAATAATTCTCGGCGGGTGAACTGTAAAAAGCATTGATCTGATTGCAAATAGCGACGGTTGCCACTCCAGTACACACTGAGAAGATGCCTTTTTTAATCAATTCAGCTGATGATATTGGTGATAATGCAGGAGGCATTTGCAGATTGGCTGAAATTGCAGAGTTGTTGACAGGTCCCACGGTATAACCTCGATTGAAATGACAAATTATTGATTTTTTTATCTGTGAGATCAGGCAAAGTAGCTGCATGTCCGGTTGTATATGGATTTAGCTATGGACGTACCAAGGTTATACAAATCAGTCAGGCCACCACTGGCAGAAAATATGACTATCGGGATTAACACATCCTGGACAGTAATGCCAAAATCGTTGAGTTTAATGTATTCAAGACGTTGACCATGAGGCAGGTTATCGAAAGCAAAATTCCTGGCAGGCAATTCATGCTTCCGGCGAATTTCATCACAGGCAAAGGCGGTAACAAATCCAGCTTGAACTGAGAGATTGGCTTTTAATCCAACCTTACTCAACTGTGAAAATATTGTAAGAGTCTCCGAATTCCGTGGTGGTATAGTTGCCACGGAATTATTGGCAGTAGAGAGCGTTAGCATTTATGAACCTCTAATCGAATTTTTTAGGATTATTTGACTAAACAAATATTGACCACGCTGACAGAAGTAAAGTTCAATCCAGCGTATTTTTTTATAAGCCTTAATCTTGCCTGTGCAAGACAGCTCAAAGCGAATAGTCAGGCAGAATGGCGAATTATGGCGTTAACAGAACAATCGTTCCGTATATGAGATGTGCATCAGATATATTGATTTGTTATGCCTCCTTACCCCTCTTTTAGAAACAGCTTCGATGGAATCGCATTTTTATGGTCAAAAGAAGTATGTATCCGACCTTCACCACCCCTTGGTAACATTTTGATTTTAAACGATTAAAAATCGTGCCAACCATATATTCGAATAGAATATATGCTTCAAAATCAAATGATTACGTTATTTTGGTGGTGAAAGTGGGATGTATAAATCTAGGACTAAAACTATATGAATCCAAGTTTTTGGAATTTGAGGTGTTGAGAGACAGCGGCATCACTGACAGTGGGCTGTCCCAGTTTATGAAAGTGGTGCAGGCGCTTCAGAGCGCCTTACTATTCATGCTCAAGAATATGAGAGATGTGGTTTGATAGTGGAGTGTTATCATGAACTGTCTTTATTAGATTCTCTACTTCCTGAAAAGTCCTCCCCGAATAAATGGCATCAACTCTTAAACCAGATGGATCTCCTTTAAATAAAACATTGTTGGGATTATTTGGATCTTCTACAATATTACAGGCTTTACGAGGTGCCATAAGAAATACATGCCCATTTTCAAATAACCCTGTGAGCAAAGGGTATACTTTATCACTGTATTTAAGGGTTGTGTTACTCAGATTCATAATTGCATAGAGATTTTTTATATTTACTTGCTTTGGCTCATAATTAAGCCCTGAGCGGTGGTCATATTCATAACGTGTATAAGAATGTTCAAATATGCCTGAGTTGTAAATTGATATAAAATTCTTATATTTATCAGGATTTGCTATTGCTTCCATATTCTTGAATTGAATTGGACGCTGTAAATCTTCGATAGCCCTTTGATCAATAGATTTGTTGGTATTATGGCATGTCTGCTCCAGTTGGAGTTCGTCAGGCTGAGCCAGTTCATTTGCGTTAGGTTGAATCGCCTCAACTGGCAAATAGTTGAAATTGCCAGGTTGTCGCTGTTGGTCTTCTGTTGAGTTTGCTGATTGCGGTAGAGCTTTGGGCAATAATTCTGTTGGATTATTTGAAATATTGGTTAGCATAAGATCGTCATTAAATTTTATTTACCTATATTTTTGATCCTAAGTTTACAAAAAAGTTCCATTTACGGAAATTTCCTGGCTGCTACACAGTTAATAGTCCAATTCCCTGTTCCCTCTTAACCATTCCCTCACAAACTGTTTTATTTCAGCCAGCAGATTTGACTCACTTATCTGACAGCATTCCAGTTGTCCGAAATCGCAGGTAACCCCATTGCCTTATATATGCAGTTACTCCCTTTTTCCTGATTAAAGCAGTCAAGAGCCAGTGGATTTCTCACCTTTACAGGGAAGGCCTGCCTCTGATCACTTCTGCCAACCACAAGATAATAGCCACCTGTCGGTTTGTCATGGAACAAGGCAATGACCATGCTTTTGATGTGCTCGGCCCTGGCCCTTTCAACGCTGGTGGTTGGTCGTTTTGTGTTTGTCCCGGCTCCTTCAACGATCTGTTTCAGTGTGGATATAACGTCTGAGCCAAAAAGTGTCTCCAGAAATGTGTGTCTTTGCTGAGCTGTGAATAGTTCCAGCCGCTTGCAGTCTCTGTAATCAAATAAGGGCCTGCCAATGAAATCGTCGTACATCGCCTTGGCCATAAGCTCGAACTCCTGATCAGCAGGAGATGCTTTGCGCTCCTGGTCATATCCCCAGCCGAATGGATATTGCTTCAGCTTAAAGAGTCGTAATATATCATCGGCGTATTTCCGGACACATTGGCGCTGACTCTCTGAGTGTCTGGAGGCTCCTTTGTCAAACTCAGCCAAAAATTCCCCGCGAGTCCATTTTGCCGGATCCCCTTTGACATCCCAGCTTTTTGGAAAGACCACTGATTGTTTCAGCAGGTGCAGCATTGTTCCATCAATATTGCCCCCGTTGCCAGGCACTTTTTTATTGTCTGCTATTTCAGAGAGTTTTCTTGCCGAGGGTGGAGCAATCTTTTCGGCAATCTGGCGGTAGCCTACGGTTTGTGAAAACTTGTGGACACATTCGCTGGGTTTCATGGCCTGCTGTTTGACCCGGTTAAGATCACTGACAATGGCTTTTGATTTTTCTGCACAGCGCTCTTCCAGAAATTGATCCAGCTCTTTTCTTTCAGGCTCGCTTTGACAGTTTTCTACAAACTTCAGCACCGCATCTGCAATAGCCATATCCCCCTTAAGCTTGCGGATGTCGGCGATTGATGGGTAGGTTTTGGTGACAGTGACAGGCTTTGCTGTTTCCCTGGCAACAGCTGGTTTGCTGGTGACAGGTTTTGCTGCGGGCTGTGGAGTAGATGGTTTCGACCTCACTGGCGCTGGCTTTGTCTCTTCTTCTTTGTTCTTTTTGGACTGTTCAAGGAATTTCCACCCCTCTTCAAGTGTTCTGTCTACCTCCTCCATTTCCTTATCTATGGCTTCGCGGCGCTTTCTTTCCACTTCTGACTCTTTTTGGCCATCATTATTTGAGTCTGGCTCATTGACACCAGAATCAGAGCCCGGGTCTCTGCTCTCTGGAGCAGAAGGGATAGAAACTCCAGAGTCTCTTACCAGTGCGTTTACTTCATTGCTCATGAAGTTAAAAGCGGAAAGTGTCTGTAACCTGCGAAGAAGGGATTTATCGGTATCCGATTCAACCTTCTCCAGAGCATCTTTAAACGTGGGGTTACTGAAGGCTTCCGATATGCAGGCAGTTCTGACGTCGTCCATCAGCATGCCCAATTTCTCGGTCATTTGTTCGATCGCATGCTTGATGATTTCGCCCTTTGCTTTCATTCCTGCTGGCATTTGTCTGTCGAGCTGATACACGCGTCGTACGAACTCAGTAAAATGATGTGCTGCTTTTTCCTTATCGGGAGAGACAAAGTCGTGAGCCCTGAAAGTAAATAGCTCTTTTAATTCCAAAATGGCTTTTTGTCCCTTCCCCTCTCTGATTTTTCTCAAATTCTGGGAAAGTTTAATTTCAAACGTCTGATAACCCTGATCAGGTAATTCAGGAATAAAAGGGAGTGCTATATCTTCATCGAACAGTTCATCCAGCTCTGAGTCTGAAATTTCAATCTCATCGGCTTGCTTCCGGGAAGGTGGCTCTTTAGGCCTTTCCGGCTCTTTAGGCCTTGCCGGTTCTTTAGGCCTTTCCAGCTCTTTAGGCCTTTCCGGCTCTTTCCTCTTCTTTTTGGGTGCTGGTTTTTCCATCTCTGGCATCATCATGCCGAACAGTTTTTCATGTTCCAGGCAGGAAGCCTTGTCAGCCCGCCTCGGGAGAAAAGTGTGTACTTTGCTGACAACCTGGGGGTTGTACTTGTCGAGGCTTTTCCGGGTGGACGCAAAACTCTTACTGAAATTAAATGGTTGGCCTGGATCTTTATCTCCCCGGTGGCAAGTCTGTTGCTCTGTATGGGCAGAGTCACTGCCACGGCGGGCAGCAGAAGAATGTGTGTCCAGTTTGTATAGAAAGAGCTGGTTATTAGTATCCACTTGATAATCCCTGACTTAAATAACTTGAGTTAATTAAAGTTGGAGTTTTGTGAGTCCAAAAAATTCAATTTCAGCTCAGGGAATTCATCATTAATTTATAAATTACTGAATAAAAAAGTTATTTTATACTCCTTTGGATGCGTTTAAATGACGGTTTATTTGGGATAATAGTACCTATTATCTCTCCGCAGGGGGCAATTCTCAAAACTACTTATATAATAAACCGCTAGAATCAACCCTCTATCGAAGCAATAAATGATTTAAATAATGAAAATCCCGGTTGCTTCCGGCCAGCTTTGCCATTATGTTTTAACTGTTTTTTTATACAGTCTGGGTTTTCTGGTAAACGCAGATGCACCGATTAGCCTGTCAGATTCATTACAACCAGCAAAGCGTGGAGACTTCAGGGACTTGTTACACATTATTGATGACATTCGGCAACAAGCCGCCTTGAAACTTGATCAAGCCAAACGGAGCGAGCAAGGTCAGTATATGACACCCGCTCCAACAGCTGAGCTGTTGGCGTCCATGTTTGATAATCTCAGCGGCGATATCTCATTGCTGGACGCAGGGGCTGGTGTTGGCTCCCTGACCGCTGCTTTTTTGCAAAGAGTGGTTCAGGAAGGCGATGTCAATAAAATTACTGCTACCGCCTACGAAACCGACAAGGTTCTGATTAATAACTTGCACAATAGCATGGCTCTGTTTGCCGAGGTTGCAGGGGAGCAAAAGATTCAGTGGCACAGTAATATTATCCCGGCCGATTTTATTGAGAGTGCTGTCAATCAATTGCAGGCGATTTATGTCGATGCAACCCCTATAATTCGTTACAACAAGGCGATTCTTAATCCACCTTATTTCAAGATCGGCAGTAAAAGCCGCCATCGAAAGTTACTCCAGCAGGTAGGCATCGAAACCGGCAACCTCTATTCCGCCTTTGTTGCACTTGCCATCAAACTTCTTGAGCCTGGTGGTGAACTGGTGGCCATTACCCCGCGCAGTTTCTGCAATGGCCCGTACTTTAAAGGATTCAGGGATATCCTGTTAGAGGATACTGCACTGAAGAAAATCCGGGTATTCAACAGCCGTACGAAAGCGTTTAAAGGCGACAAAGTCCTGCAGGAAAATGTGATTTTCCACCTGGTAAAGGGGGAGCCACAGGGGGATGTGGAAATTTCATCCAGCAGTTGTGCTGAAGACCCAAACCCGATTATTCGAATCACCCCTTTCCATGAAGTGGTTAATTCAGATAATCCAGACCGTTTTATCCATATTGTGACCTCAGAGCAGGAAGCCGATATCGCCGTTAAGGTGGGCGGTTTGCCGTGCTCATTGTCTGATTTGGGTCTTGATGTCAGCACCGGAAAAGTGGTTGATTTCAGGACCAGGGATAACCTGAGAATGGAGCCCGAAGCGCAGACTGTGCCACTGATTTATCCCATGCATTTAAAAAATGGTTCTATCGTATGGCCAATAAGCAATGTAAAAAAACCGAATGCCCTGCTTAACAACAGTGAAACCGCCAAACTGATGGTTCCCAACGGCACTTATATATTGACCAAACGACTGACAGCAAAAGAAGAAAAACGCCGGATTGTTGCCTCCCTCTATGAACCGTCTGTTGCTGACGTAGACGTTGTAGGCTTTGAGAATAAAACCAACTATTTTCATGCCTTGGGAAAACCGTTGCCGCAGGATCTTGCCAGGGGCTTGTGGCTGTTTTTGAATAGCACCATTGTTGATCAATATTTTCGGCAGTTTAACGGGCACACCCAGGTCAACGCCACAGACCTGAGAAACTTGCGTTACCCCACAATAGAGCAGTTGCAAGCTTTAGGGCATGGAGCAAAAGGAAGCTCGCTGCCATCTCAGGAGGAGATCAATCGTCTGGTGTCGGCTATTTTATAGACAGCGGATCACGCTTGCAAAATATGAATATTTCTTGATGGGTCCTCCTGAATCCACAACCAAGTACCATCAGCAAGGTTTTTCAATCGGCTCTGTCGCTCCGCCGCCTTTCTCCAAGTGGGATAGGTGGTGGTAAAGCCAATGCCTGCTTTTCCATGCTTTTCTGCAAAGGCGGTTAGACTAGCCTTCTTATGCAGATCTACCTCGCCATCGCTGGTCACGGCTTCAATGACCCAAAGACAATCAGTAGCCGGGTTCCAAAGTAGGACATCGGGCATTGCATCCGCCAAGGTCAGGTTCAGCCCTGCTTCTATTAATTTTTCTTTTTGTGCGTTGGTAATGCGATCACCATCCCCGTCATCAATATAAACCACCTGATATCCAGGTAGAAAACGAGGTGCATAAATTTCATGGCTGGCACTGATCAGGTTACTGTGACTATTATCGACCAGTTTTCGGGCTCTTTCTGCCAATTCTGCCTGCAATGAAAGGCGCTCTTTAATAGCATCTTCCCTGATCCATGCATCGAACATTGGCTGCCACTGACCATCGGGAGCATTTAGGATTTGAATAAAGTTGTCTGCCAGCCGATAGGCTGAGTTAGGTGACTTGGCCTTCACATGCCCATTAATAAACTGTCGTGTTTTACTTTCCAGAGTTACCTTCTCAATAGCGCCTATCTCCCAAAGAGGTTTCAGCCAGTAATCCCTTCCTTCACGATCAAGCTTAGTATTCTGGCCTCTTTGTAAGATACCAATATGTGCTCCAACGTGAGCTGTAGCTGCGCCATCTTTGAATGCTGTACCAATGGGTGCCTTACTGAACCAGTTGGAGCGGGTATCCAGGAGAGCAAAAACAGCATCCACCATGTCTGGTGTTTTTCGGTCAATTTTCTGAAGTACTTCAGCAATTTTCGTCTTTGATATTCCGGAAAACTCTTCGGGTACTGCGGTCCCTTCTTCAGAAATCAGTTTGTTTCTCAGTGCAATAGCATCGTCGACTACGCCCATGATTACTTCAACCTTTTGGCACATGTGCGCGAATTTTATCGATCTATTAGAAAGGAATATACAACGGAATACTTCTGACTAATTTACACAATAATTCGACTCAATTGCTTATCTGAGCCGCCTGGTTCCGTGTTTTTGTAAAATACTCGCATTGCAACGTATCAATGCTTGCGATTATCCGGGGTGCTCAGCCAAGGATAATCCCATTTTTCCCATATTGGGGATGGGATACCGTTTCTGAACTTAGTACCATTGTCTTCTAGTCGTCTGCTGCGCTCAGCAGAAGTAATATCAAAGGAGACGTTGCTATGGATCGTATCCATCTGGCACAGGTGCCACGAAACAACCAGGGCAAGATCAGTTACTCGTCTATCCCGTCCATGGCAGTGCGGGTGATGGTGGCTGAAGAGGAACTGTCGGTTCTGCAACGGCGGGTGAAGCGGCACCATGATGTTCGTGACCGGTTGCACATTGGTGAAGAGGAACTGGCTGGGCTGGAGGCGCATATTGCTGATTTGGAAGAGAAGTTGGTTGAGTGGCGGGCGTTACTGGCGGAGGCGTGAAAGCGGTTACTTTTACAGCCTGATGGTCACAGCCGCCAGAGTCTCTTCACTGAGAAAAATAAGACATCCACATTTTTCTTGATCATTCAGACATCTCGACTACTTTTTAAGCATCAAAAACTTAAAGATCGCTACTAAAGTCATGACGACTGCTCGGAAAAACTTGATAGACCCAGCCTGTACACCTTATTACCACTGCATGGCTCGCTGCGTTCGTCAAGCCTTTCTCTGTGGTAAAGATTCGTTTTCCGGCAAGGACTGCGAACACCGTCGCCTATGGGGGGAAGACCGAATTCAACAGCTATCGTCAATCTTTGCATTGGAAGTTTGTGCTTATGCGGTCATGTCCAATCATTACCACATCGTGCTTTACATCAACCGTAAACAGGCCAGGAGCTGGTCTACCAATGAGATTCTCACTCGTTGGTCTTCCCTATTTTCAGGCCCGATGCTGGTCCAACGATTTCTCTCTGGCGAACAATTGCGCGAGGCAGACAAGCTACGGGTGGATGAGTTTGCTGAAGAATATCGTTGTCGTTTGATGGATATCGGCTGGTTTATGAGATGCCTCAACGAACATCTGGCCAGAAAAGCCAATAAAGAGGATAACTGTAAGGGAAGGTTCTGGGAAGGACGTTACAAAAGCCAGGCGCTGCTCGACGATGCGGCTCTGCTGACTTGTATGGCCTATGTTGATTTAAACCCTGTTCGAGCCAAAATGGCGAAATCGCCAGAGACCTCTGAATACACTTCTATCAGCAAACGGACGAAATACTACTCAGCTCCATCCGGCAAAAAGCAACCTGCCAAATTGAAGCCCTTCAAAGAGCCAGGACAAAACCCTGACCATGCATTGCCTTATGCACTCAGTAGTTATTTTGAACTGGTTGACTGGTCGGGAGGAATTGTTCGTCAAGGTAAGCGAGGTTGTTTAAACGACAACATTCCCTCAATACTTAAGTTTTTTGATATTCCGCCGGATGAGTGGTTTAAAACCATGCAGTGGAATAACCGTTTCTATCGGGCCGTTGGTACGCTGGCATCACTGAAAAGTTATGCTGAAAAAATGGGAAAGTCCTGGATACATGGTCAGAGTACCAGCGCTTTGCTATTTGCAGGCTAACTTTCCGTCCGCCATATTGTTGAAGCTGAAAAAAACTCTGACTTCAGCCCCTGTCCTTCACTACGCTATAGACTCTGGCAGCTCATAAGTGAACATTTCTGAGTTCTGATTGCTTTTCTCTTCCTTGACTGTGACTTTCATTTCCGCAATTAGCGAACGAAATATTTGATTATCCTGGCTTTAAAATCTTTGGGTGTCCTTTTCTTCCCTTCAAAATCTTTGGGTGTCCTTTTCTTCTCCGGGTGTCCTTTTCTTCTCCTTTTCTTCCTTGTCAGGCTAATGAATGATTAATCATCATTCGGCTCTTCAATCTGCATATTTCTCAGTACGCTCATGGTCACAACATCCGAATCAACCTGACGATGGGTGTAATAACGCCAGGCGAATAAAGCACCGAGACCCAGAGCAGCCGCCACCCCTATAGAAATCCCGACAATGGCCCCAGTGCTTAGGGTTGTTCCTGCCTGGACTCCTGTTACCAGGGAGGTTAATGCTGTTGAGGCTCCGGTATAATTCACCAGTCCGGTATTCAGCGTCGATGGAGCACTTGAACTTGGCAGGGAGGAGGGTGCAAACAGCAAATCCGTTGCTGTACAGTTCCCGTAACCTTTTGAAGGCTGATTAATTACCCGACAATCATTGGTCACAAATCGTTGATCAGCAATATCACACAACTGATCTAAAGAGGACTGGGACACATTGCCGACATTTTGCAACCTGCCGTTTACAGTGACGTTCACTGCCTGAACACTGTTTGTCATTTTAATAACAGAGGGGTGACTGGTAGAATAGATGAATTGATCCATCGATCCAGCAGCAATACCTCTTTCTGCATATTTACCTCTGGCAGTAATGCCGCCTCTCACCGCAATAATGTCCTCTGTTTTTCCCCCATTAAAATAACCGGTCCCAATGGCAGCATCAGCGTAATCTCCGGAGGTATTGACGAAACAGTCAATGGCCCTGGTATCAAGAACCTCACATCGAGTTTCACCCACACCAATGGCGGCTTCCGCGCCATCTCCCAGGGTCGTTACATTACATGCTATTGCTGTTGTTCCTGCTAGCAGTCCACCAGATTTACATTCACCAGCACCGATACCAGCATCTGAAAAAACTCCTTCGGTCTTCACTAAACTGTTCACAGCGGTCAACTTTTCCAGTTTGCCCCCGTCATATATTATTCCCCCACCAATGCCGGCGAAACTATCAGTCGCATCCGTTTCAACCTGACTGTCCAGAACGGTAAGATGGTTAATTCGGCCCTCAACGATTCCGGCACCAATGCCGGCGCGGGAGTGGTCACGATTTGTTTTGACCCGACTGTTGTTTACAGTCACATGTTGTATATCTCCTTCAGCCCTACCACTGACAATACCAACAGCTCCAGATTTACCAGTACTGGTCACTGAGCAATTATTGACCCCAACTTGCTCAATATAGCTATTCTCCTGCTGGTGGCTTGTTATCACACCTGCATGAGTCATCGATGCTGCGCCACGCTCGCCATCCTTGTTAGTCAAAACGCTGGAATGTTCTATCAGCAGGTTTTCCAGACGGCTTCCTTCGCCCATTTTACAGACGACTACGGAACTGTATTTATCATTACTCTCAACATGGGCCTGCTCCATGCGCAGATCACGGACAACACCATGCTTTGCAACCTTGCCAAATAAACAATGTCTCTGACCAGTGATCTTATGGCATCCGCCATCGTAATCCCCATAAAACGGCTGATCTTCACTGCCAATGGTGACATCGCAGTTGATATCCTGAGTCTGGACATAATGACCCGATAACGGGTAACTGTCATTTTGGCCAATTTGTTCCAATGTTTCCCGGTTTGGTACCGGAATCGGGCGATCCGTTGCATTGCTCGGTGGAGGTGTAGCAGCAGAAACGGGTATCTGCCCCATAGTGACCATGGCAGCAGCGGTGAGCACTTCCCGGGTCATACTACTTTGGGCGATCGGTCGGCGCTTCTCACCGGTACATTTTTGCCCGGAAAGCTCTCCCTTTACAGCATCTTTTTCTTGCATGTAGTCAATGGCTTTACCGGCAAAATTACCAGCGAAACATAATTTAGAAGCCACATCAGCCAACACTTTCACTTGCGGAACCCAGGCTCCCGCCAGTTGAGCGACTAATCCAGCACCCTGGCAGATATCATTCAGCATTGATTGGCTGGGTAGTGCAACTGGCTTTGAATCATACGGCACTGATTCATTATTATTGGCTGAAGGCTGCTGGTAATCAGGAGAGAGCGACTGAAAAAAAGGAATGACGGCAGAGCGAACAATGACACTCAAACCATTTAACTGCCCGGTATTACCCGTCCCAGTGTTCTCCTGCTCGGGAGATGTACTGAAAACGTTGCCCGGGTATGTTACTGCAGCATAATTCTTTTCGGTTGGTGTTTGCATACTCTTTCTCCAGATTCATGAGGAAAATCATAATCATTGTGATTGCTTTTAATAACAAAAGACTAATGCACGACTTTAGACGGCATCACGAGTATAAAAAAAGCAATGAAAACAACAGTCAAACGACGATATTCTGTTATTCATCTCAACGCATCCCATCTGCCGAACAGATTAGAGGAGGAGGGATAAATCGCCAATTTGAAGCAAACCAGAATTCAGCGAAGCAGTGTCGATGACCTTCAGCCCATTATCGATGGTTATAACGTGCGATAATTACTGAACCGTGAACTCGCGTATTGCCATCTTTTGAAGGGGTAGTATGCTCAGTTAAATCCAATGTTATATCGTGTTCAGGTGTTTGATGAGTGAGCAGGAACCTGCATTCTGGCAGGTAAAATCGTTAACCGAGATGACGCCCGAAGAGTGGGAGTCGCTCTGTGATGGCTGTGGTCGCTGCTGCCTCAATAAGATTATTGATGCGGATTCGGATGAGATTCACACAACGGCGGTAGCCTGTCGGCTGCTGGATCTGGAGACCTGCCGCTGCAGGCATTATAAACACCGTCGCAAGTATGTGGATGACTGCATCAAGTTTACCCCGAAAACCCTGCATGAGCATTTGCCATGGCTGCCGGACAGCTGCGCTTATCATCTGCTCTACCATGGTTATGACCTGCCACAATGGCATCCTCTGAAAACCGGAAGCTCGGACTCTGTCCATGAATCCGGTTTCTCCATCAAGGGCAGGGACATCGCTTCAGAAGAAGATGTTCCGGCCCCTTCGGACTGGTTTGATTATATTATCAGGGTGAAATAAGGCGGTTTCTGAACGACTTTCAGATTACGGCCTCAGTGATTGGATGGTGTGTGTGGCACCCGCGCGGACGAAGTCAGCGTCACAGCCAGCGGTGACCAGGCTGAACCCTTTTTTTCGCATACGATCAGCGAACTGTGGCCCCATGCAATGAATGGCTGCGGGAACATTATGTTTTTTGCTGCAGGCAAGGATATGTTCGATGGCCTCCATAACGGGAGCCTCATAGTGGTCAGGTTGGGGCTGACAGCCCAGGGCGTAGGACAGGTCAAAGGGGCCAATATAGATGGCTCCCAGTCCTTCGGTGCTGAGGATATCATCCAGGTTATCCAGAGCCTGACGGGTCTCTATCATGACCATGGGCAAAATGGTCTCTTCTGCTTTTTCCGGGTAATCACTGCCTGCATAGATCATCGCCCTGCTGGGGCCAAAGCTGCGGTTGCCTTTGCCGGGGTAACGGCAGGTGGCGACAAACTCCCGGGTCTGCTCTGCGGTTTCAATCATTGGGCAGATAACGCCATAAGCACCGGCATCCAGCATCTTCATAATGATGCCCGGATCAAGCCAGGGAACCCTGACCAGCGGAGTCACCGGGGTGGTGGATATGGCTTGCAACATGGCCAGGGCTGATTCAAAGCCAATCATGCCGTGCTGCATATCGATGGTTATTGAGTCAAAACCCTGGTGGGCAATCAGCTCCGCCGTCATTGGGCTTGGATGGATAAGCCAGCAGTTGATGGCTGTCTGGTTCTGCTGGAAAAGGCTCAGTACCTGATTCTTTCTCATTGTTGATCATTGTTATCTATTTGCTGTGGTCAAAACAGTATAGCCAACGGACGAACGGGTTAAGCGGCGGCTTTTCTGTATGATAATTGATCTCAAGGCTTGTCAGCGGGGTGGAAAACCTTACACTAGCCGTTTGTCTGTCCGGAGACAGGGGCGTTCTGACGGACGCTATTTCCGGACCATCTCCGGGTTAAATTGAATATTGGCACAAAGAGTCTGTGATCGAATGACAGCCCATGGCACACTCTACGGCCTGGTTCTGGCTGGTGGTCGTTCCTCCCGTATGGGGCAGGATAAGTCACGGCTGAACTGGTGTGGCAAACCGCTTTACCAACATATAGCTGCTCTGCTGGCTGGGGCCGGGATTGATCAGGTTCTGATCAGTGGGTCCGGTTTTGCCCCGGATGACTCTGTTATTGCCGATGTGGTTCCCGGAAGAGGCCCGCTCAGCGGCATTCATGCGGCTTTACAGCGACTGCAGGATGGCGACCGGCTGCTGGTGATTCCTGTGGATATGCCACTGGTTCCTGCCGATGCGATCCGGACACTTGGCGATCAACAGCAGGCGTGCTGTTTTGCGGGTTTTAATCTGCCGATGATATTGCCGGTCACTTCAACATTGCGGCAAGCCGTTGAGCGTGCCATAACCAGTGATAATCCGAAGGACTATGCCCTGTGGCGTTTGCATCAGCTTTCAGATGGACAGACCCTGGCGCTGCCGTCATCCATGGCAGACCTTTTTGTCAACGTCAATACGCCAGAAGACTGGCATAATCTGGTTAATAAGGCGGTTGTTCAGACGTAAGATGTCGTCCATATTGCACACCTGGTCATGAGCACCCCTGAATACGATTGAAAATAGACTGGAGCGAGAATAGCCATGGCTCATAATCAGTTTGATGAGTTTATTCCTGTAAATATTGCCGTGTTGACGGTGTCCGACACCCGTACCGAAGAAAACGACACATCTGGTCACTTACTGGTTGATAGCCTGACCGCCGCTGGTCACAAACTTGTTGACAAGGCCATTGTAAAAGACGATATCTACAAGATTCGCGAAGTCGTATCCCGCTGGATTGCCAGTGATGCAGGGTCCCCAGACTGTGTGCAGGCCGTGCTGGTCACAGGCGGTACCGGTTTCTCTGGCAGAGACAGCACACCAGAAGCGCTGTTGCCTGTTTTTGACAAGCAGATTGATGGTTATGGCGAGCTGTTCCGCCAGCTTTCCTATGATCAGATCAAAACCTCCACCATCCAGTCCCGTACCGTGGCGGGCATGGCCAACGGCACCGTTATTTTTGTTATGCCCGGCTCCAATAATGCCTGTAAGACCGCCTGGGAAGGCATTATCAGGGATCAGCTGAACAGCCAGCATCGTCCGTGTAACTTTGTTGAACAATTAAAAAAGGCAGGGTAATCATGTCGTCTGCCAATAGTGCCCTCAGCCATATTGATAGTGATGGTAAGGCCAGCATGGTTGATGTTGGTGAAAAAGACATCACACGCCGTGAAGCCAGGGCCGAAGGTTATATCTACATGGCACCTGAGACACTGGCGCTGGTAAAAGACAACGGCCTTAAAAAAGGGGACGTACTTGCCGTGGCCAGAATTGCCGGCATTCAGGCGGCTAAACAGTGCAGCCAGCTGGTGCCGCTTTGCCACCCGTTGATGCTGAACTTTATCGGTGTTGAGTTTCAGCTTGAAGACGCGGCTTCAGTGAATGGTGAAGCCTGCATTCGAATTGAAACCTGTTGTCGTTTGAATGGCAAAACCGGCGTTGAGATTGAAGCGCTGACAGCGGCATCGGTTGCTGCCCTGACGATCTATGATATGTGCAAGGCAGTGGATAAAGAGATGCATATTGAAGGCATTCGTGTGCTGGAAAAGGGTGGTGGTCGCAGTGGTCACTATATTCATGGTTCAGCGACAGGTGGTGCAGCATGATTACAGTACGTTTCTTTGCCAGTTTTCGGGAAAAGCTGAACTGCGAACAGTTGACCTTGGAAGAAGGGGAGTATGCTCCCTTGCTGTCCGCATTAAAAAGTCAGTTGGCGGACCAAGGTGAAGGCTGGCGTGAAGTCATGATGAGTGAGCGTACTCTGGTTGCCATCAATCAGACCATGACTCGCCAGGATGTCACATTGCAGTCAGGTGATGAGGTCGCCTTTTTTCCTCCGGTGACCGGCGGGTGATTTTTATTTGTGGTGAAAAGTGGTGCCAAAACAAACAGGATCAGAACCTTGATTGCCATTCAAACAGAAGACTTTAGCCCCGGTCTGGAATATAAACGTCTGGAAGGGAATAAGTCATCAGGAGCGATTGTCACTTTTACCGGTACGGTTCGCGATATGAACCTTGGGGATAAGGTGGGAGGCCTGTTTCTGGAACATTATCCGGGGATGACGGAAAAAGCCCTGCAGGAAATTATCGATGAGGCCATGGCACGTTGGGAGCTTCAAACTGTCCGGGTTATCCATCGCATTGGTCAGATGTACCCCGGGGACCGAATTGTTTTTGTGGGTGTCGCCAGCGCCCATCGCAAAGAAGCGTTTGCAGCCTGTGAGTTTATTATGGATTACCTGAAAACCCGTGCGCCGTTCTGGAAGAAAGAGACGACACCGGAAGGGGATCGCTGGGTGGATGAGCGTGAGTCTGACCGGGCAGCGGCAGATCGCTGGCTTTAACCTTCGAACTCATAAAGAACACCTGCTTCATGTTAAGAACAGTATTTTTAGCATTCTTGCTCTCTTGCCTGGGGGTGTTGGTCTACGCAGAAGAACTGAAAGTGGCCGTTGCAGCAAACTTCAAACCATCGCTGGACGTTTTGGCAAAGGCATTTGAGGCAGACACCGGGCACCGGTTGTTGATCTCCTCGGCCTCGACCGGTGTGCTGTATAACCAGATTACCCACGGTGCGCCTTTCGATATCTTTCTGTCAGCAGATAGCCTCAGACCGAAGCTGCTGGAACAAAAAGGACTGACGCTAAAGGCCAGTCGACACCCTTATGCCCTGGGAGTACTGGTGCTATGGAGCCCCGGGTTTTCCGCTAAAGAAGGGAAAATCATGACCCTGGAGGATCTGGCGGTTTATCAGGGACGCCTGGCCATTGCCAATCCGGCAACGGCACCTTATGGTCTGGCGGCACAGCAGGTGCTGGAAAAGCTGGGTTTCTGGTCCTCGTTCCGCACCCGTCTGGTTCAGGGGGCCAGTGTCCAGCAGGCCTGGCAGTTTGTGGCCAGCGGTAATATTCCCGCTGGGCTGGTGGCGAAAGCGCAGCTGGTAGACCACGATGGTCATATTTTTTCGATTCCTGCAACGTTGTATGATCCGATTCAGCAGGATCTGGTTATCTTAAAGCGCACCAGGCAACCTGAGGCGGCCAGGGCATTTGTGGCGTTTATTTTGTCACCATCTGCCCAGCGCACCATTGCCAGACAGGGGTACTTCCCTGTATCAACGACAATGGCCGATAAAACAACGTCCGAAAATCGAAGGGAAGCGCTCTGAATGCTGCTCACTGCTGTCTGGGTCACGCTGAAACTGGCCACCATTACCACCGTGATTCTGATGCTGCTGGCGATTCCCATGGCCTGGGGGCTGGCCAATATGCAGAGTCGGCTAAGGCCCCTGTTGGAAGCCCTGGTGGGGCTGCCAATGGTATTACCGCCCACCGTCCTTGGCTTTTATATACTGTTGCTTTGCTCACCAAATTACGCTCCCGGGCAGCTCTGGCTGTCCCTGACCGGCACCACCGTGGCGTTCAGTTTTACCGGGCTAGTGATCGCTTCTGTTATCTGCTCAATGCCCTTTGTCGTGCAGCCTTTACAACGGGCGTTTGAACAACTTGATAAAGGTCTGCTTGAGGCGGCAGCCATGATGGGGGCCGGGCGCATGGACCGTTTCTTTAATGTGGTACTGCCCTGTACCCGCCGGGCGATGATTCTGGCGGCCTGCATGGGGTTTGCCCATACCGTTGGGGAGTTTGGTGTGGTGCTGATGATTGGCGGCAATATTCCCGGAGAGACACAGGTGCTGTCCATTGCCCTGTTCGATGCCGTGGAATCACAGCAGTTTACCGAAGCGCACCAGATTGCCGCGGGACTGATGGTGTTTGCCATGATTCTGCTGGTTACCCTTTACAGCCTTGATCGTCAGCCCGTGGCTCAATTACCCCTCCAATCACACCCTGGTCGTTATTAATGCTAAGAATTGATATTCAGCTGCCCCGGGACCGCTTTGTTCTTAGTGTTGATGAGTCACTGGATACCGATAACACCTGGGCCATGATGGGGCGTTCCGGGTGTGGTAAAACCTCTTTGCTGAGAACCATCGCGGGTTTGGAAAGTCATGCCAGGGGGCGGCTTCAGTTTAATGATGAAATCTGGCAGGACTCGGAACAGGGAATGTGGGTTCCGCCGGAGCAACGGGGCATTGGCTATATATTTCAGGAAGCCAGGCTGTTTCCCCATCTGGACGTTATGGAAAACCTCCGGTTTGCCTTGCAGCGGGCCAGAGCCAATGTTGCCATGCCGTCATTATCCGAGGTGGTTGAGCAGCTCGATATTGTGCATCTACTGGGGCGTACGGTTGATAAACTGTCTGGCGGTGAGAAACAGCGTGTGGCTATTGCCCGCACCTTATTAAGTGCACCCCGTCTTCTATTAATGGATGAACCGCTGGCGTCACTGGACTGGTCATCAAAAACAAGCATTCTTCCCTGTTTGAGAAATATCCATCAGCACTTTGGCATACCGGTTGTTATGGTGAGTCATGCCCGTGAAGAGGTGGCACGGCTGGCTGATAAACTGCTGCTTATTGATCAGGGGCAGGTTGTATCCCGGGGCGAGTGTCGTCAATTACTCAGTCGGCCAGGTTCTTTATTAACCCGGGATGACTGTGCACTGTCGATTCTGGAAGTACAGGTGGGCAGCCACGATCAGGAATATGGTTTCACTGAGCTGTTATTGGGTGACCAGAAATTGCTGGTCAATCAGGTTTCAGCACTGCCGGGAACCGGCCTGAGAGTGATATTGCCGGCTCAGGAAGTCAGTATTGTGGTGGAAGATATCCACTGCACAAGTGTTCAGAATCGAGTGGCAACAACGATTCAGGCTATTCAGGAACTGGATTCCAAAAATGTCATGCTGTTTATGGCGGCGGAAGGGCAGACATTGCTGGCGCTGGTCACCAGAAGAGCGCTGGGGTTATTGAATTTGTCGGTGGGGCAACGTGTTTTTGCCCATTTTAAAGGCTCCTGTCTGGATGTTATCTAATACTCAACGAAGGAGAGGTTTTGAATGGAAGCATGTGCTAACTTTTGACAAAGGTTTCAAGTAGAAAAAGTAAAACGCTCCCATTTTGTTTTTCTTTTGTCGTTTTGGAACTTTTTTCTACCAATGGGCTGTGCAGTGCTACTGGTTTGATTTTCTCAAGAGGGCTGGATTACCTATAAAAAAAGAGCACCTGATGGTGCTCTTTTTCTGTTTTCCCGAAAAAGGAAAAGCTTATACTTTCTCTACGTTGGCAGCCTGAAGACCTTTCTGGCCCTGCTCAACGTCAAAGGTCACAGCCTGACCTTCAGCGAGAGTTTTGAAACCGTCACCAATGATGGCACGGAAGTGAACGAAAACGTCTGGACCGCCGTTATCCTGAGCGATAAAGCCAAAGCCTTTCTCTTCACTGAACCACTTTACCGTTCCGGTCGATTTAGACATGCAATGTCTCCTGAATATTTCTATAAAAATGCGTTGTACACGCGTTAAGCCAATGTGTAGTCACATCTTCATATATCTATTTAAGAGTAAAGCAATCAAAGCAGCATAACTTAAACTAAGAAGTGGTGTGACGATCAGGAAGTACTCAAAAAGTAAAACGATTTTTCGTTCTTCTCAATAATGGCCAATAGGAACTCTAATAGCTGTCCGAAGGGATGTCAAAGATTTTATCAAGTTTGTGAAAAACAAATTATCGGAGGAATTTTAACCACAAATCAGGGGTTGGAAGAGCCGCTTGGATAAGAAATTAATGCTTTGATTTATATAGTGTTTGTTACTTTTTGTTGACTGTTTTTCGCACTCTTGATTGGCAGTAACAGGTCATGGGTAATTGGAATAAAGTGACTGGACGATTGAATCAGGGAAGATGCTGTCAGCGCCTCAACACTGTAGACCTCAGTTTGCCGACCAAAATCCTGCTGCACCTTTTGCAATAGCAGGTCAAAGTCACCATCACCGGAAGCGAGGGCAATGGTATCGACCTCGGGTGCCCAGCTCATAACATCCAGTGTTATCCCGACATCCCAGTCCCCCTTTGAGGTGCCATCGCTTCTTTGAATATAGGGTTTCAGCTTTACTTCAAAGCCAATGGCTCGAAGAATGTCCTGGAATTGCCGCTGTTTTGGATCTCCGCGATCAATCGCGTAGGCGATGGCCTTGGTGATCTTTCTGTCTTTACTGACGAGTGCCCAGAATGCGTTGTAATCAAAGTGACTGTTATAGAACTGTCGGGTGGTGTAATAGATGTTCTGCACATCAACAAACAGCGCAACATGCTTTTCAGTCATAGGTTCTGGTCTCCCCGCGTTTGTTTGCCGCCTGTCTTATGATGATGGTGGCTGATGCTTTCTGGGCAAGATAAAGCAGTCCGCCAATGGAAAGAATCGATGCTATCACCACGACGATAACGGACAGATTACCTTGCGTCGGGTTGTTCAGTAAAGAGATCAGGTCTCTTGCCTGCATGCCTGCCCAAAGGGCAAACAGCGTTCTGGGTAACATGCCAATAAAGCCAGCGATCAGGAATGCAGGAAGGCGGATACCAATCGCGGGTAACACCAGGTTCATTAATGAAAAGGGCAGCACCGGGGAAATCCGGGTCAGAACGACCAGCGGCCACTGATGATGTTTCAGCTCCTCAAGCATCAGATGTATTCGGGAGTTCGGCGGGAGTGTTCGCATCAGCTTCCCATGATCCAGTGATTTCCCGACCAGATAACCGAGGACAGACGCTGCCGGGTAGGAAATCAGGATATAGAAAAGTGCTGTCCACCCCAGAAAATAGCCACTGATCAGGGCAATCAGCGTAGACGGTGTCAGGGCCAGCGCCATGGTCAGGGCGCTGGCTGAAAAGAGCCAGGCCCACTGGCTGATGGATAGCGTGGAAAGCATGTCCTGCCAGGTGATCGACAGTGTGGTGACCAGGGTGCTGCCAAAGAGGGAGGTAATACTGAGCAGGCCCATCAGTGAGAGTATCTGACGATTCTTTCTGAAAAAAGAGCCTCGCAAGAAAGCGCTACGAAACAATAAGCAATTCACTGGAAAAGACTGGCCGCTGCCTGTAAAACCCACAAGCATAATGGCTACGACAGAGAAGAGGCAATAATGCGTGGATAATTTCAGCGAGAGCCTGATCGTTTGTTGAGTTTTCGCTGCAGTGTCCTGCGGTGCATGCCCAGGCTTCGGGCGGCGGCAGAGATATTGCCATTGTGCTCCAGAAGGACTTTTTGCAGATACTCCCATTCCAGCTGGTAAACCGGCATTCTTGTTTCCGGGATGACAGGGCCGGGTTCATGAGGCCGCTGGCTGATATTGAGTGCCGAGAGTATCTGCAAGGTATCGACCGGCTTGCAGAGATAGTCTTTAGCCCCAAGTTTGATGGCGCTGACTGCGGTGGCAATGCTGGCATACCCGGTTAGTACGATGATCTCAATATCTGGATTGACGTTGCGTAACAGTGAAATAAGCCGGAGGCCACTCTCACTGCCGATTTTCAGATCAACAACCGCACTGGCCGGGCGGTGTTGTTGTTGCAGGGTGGTCGCCTTACTAATGGTGTCTGCCGTAATGGGGTTGAACCCCCTTTTTCTGAGAGAGGTGGCAAGGGTGTGTAACAGGATCTGGTCATCATCGGCAATCAAGATAGTCGATAACTCCAGAGCTTTTCCGGGGTTCATCGTCGCTTTACGGTTCCTGTTCTGGTTGGCTGAGGATGGGGAGTTGGACTTCAATCAAGCTTCCCCCGCAGGTCAGGGGGCGCATCTGTATCAGACCTCCCAGCCGTTCAATACTGGCCTGGCTGAGTAGCAAACCAATCCCGAGGCCATCTTCTTTTAAGCTATAAGGCGTCCTTGATAAGGTGGTTGGGTTCCCTTCTTTTATAGGGGCTGAGCTTTTTTTGGGTCTGCATTGCGGGAAGCCCGCACCTTTATCCAGAATCTGCAGGGTCAGGTTTTGGCGGTTCTGCATCACGTGCAGTGACACCTGGCCCGGGCTGGCATCTTCTGCATTATCAAGTAATGACGTGATTGCCTGATACAGTGTCAGATCACAGGGAATAGATACTGAAACAGGCCATTGAGCGGCGTTGTAACAAAGCTCGGATTCAGGTCTGATCAGCTGCCATTTTTGGATGACTTTAGTCAGAAAATCCTGGCTATCGATACTCTCAATACCTTTATATTGGCTTTCCGATACCAACTGTTGCAGCCTTTTCTTGCATTCATCGATCTGATCCCGGAGAAATATCAAGCGCTCAGCCAGTGCGCTGCCCTGGTATTCCTCCTGCAGATCCCTGAGCACAATGGCCATTGTGGTGAGTGGCGTTCCCAGTTCATGGGCTGCACCCGCTGCCTGAAGGGCAATGGCAAGAATGCTTTCATCTCTCAGTTGACGTTCTCTGCTGATGGCTATATCCCTTTGCTGTTTTCTCAGGGCTGAGGCCATCAGTTCGACAAAGTAATTGATCAGAAAGGCACTCAGCACAAACGTTAGCCACATGCCAAGCAAATGAATGTCGATCATCAGCTGCTGTTCTGGCAAGTGAAGCATCGAACCAGGGCCGGATGGAACGTACCATTTCATCAGCAGGGTATAGAGCAGCGTTGCAGTGAATGTCACGCCCCAGCTGTATTTGCCCGGCAGCAGTGCAGCGCCGATACAGACAGTGATCAAATAGGTCGATACCAGTGGGTTGGTATAACCACCACTAAAGAATAACAGCGTACTCTGGGAGAGAAGGTCCAGCAGCAGTTGAACAAAGAACTCCTGATCGCAGACATGGCTTTTGATCGCATGTAACCGAATGATAGTACCAATAATCATCAGCAAGGCGATGAAACCGGCCAGAACAAGGCCGGTGATCTGGATGTCAAAATGGCGGCTGGCCAGGAAAAAGGCCATACCCTCAACCGCAATCAGGGTTCCACGGAGCCAGCACAGGCGCTTGAGGTTTTCTGCACCAATCGAGAGGTTGGGTATTGTGTTCGTCGTCATTAAGTAGTTAATCAAATGAAATCATATTGAATACCCTTAGACTCGAAAATTGGTTTTTTTATCCCGGTCAGGGATTTTCCACGTCATCCTCTGCATCTGTGCTCTCAATGGAAACCGAAATACTCTTTAGCTTTAATGAATGAATGGTCTTCCGATCACAAAGCAGCTCATCTGTCTGGGTGCAAAGAGTTTCTGCCTCTGCTTTCTGAGCAACGATTTTGTCTCGCAATGCGTTTTCACCCTCAGAGTTGCGATAACCCATTTCCATTAACAGGTCACCGAGTGACGTCACGATGAGCGAATGCATGTTGATCATTGGGAAATAAGAGTCTTTTCCCGAAAGGATTTCTTCCTGCACCGCTTTCTTATGCCATTCCATCTCCTTATGGATAAACTGCTTACTGATTTCTTCCTGTTTAATTTTCAGTTCTTCCATAGTACTGGTATTTTCAAGCTGCATCAGTTCATCATACGCAATGGATTGCCTGACCAGGCCCGCACAATCAGTCATGTATTGTTCAGAGAATGCCAAGCGACTGATTGCTTTATTAATGGCAACAGAGAGATTGGGGTACTTTTGCGAGCAGGCATTCAACGTCTTGATGACCGATTGACAAAACCATATAGACTTCTGGTAAGGAGCCAAAAAAAACTTCGCTTCCCGTAACGATTTGTTCAACATCTCCTCATTTTCAATGCTTTCTGGGGAGTCATCGTTATCTCTCTGATCCTTCCTTATCTGAGAAATTATTGCCTCATACTTCGTTTCGATAAGCTCAGTCCCTTGCAGGATGGGTAGTTCGGTATCAGCAGGTCTGATGAGAAGCAGGTCATCATCGTTCGTCGGTGAAGGTGCATAAACGGAAGAGACATAAGCTGCCTGGGGAACCTGGCCAGTTTCGATGATAGGGTGCTGCAATAAATCATGGCCGACATAATCTTTGTATTCAAGGAGCTGCTCGTCTGAGATTGACAGGTCGAAGCCATAATATGATACAGTTAAATTGTTAAAATCATTGATATTGTAAAGGGGCTGGCTTTTCTTGCTCAATGATCCATTCATATCATCCCCGGGCATAAGGAAAAATCCAGATTTTGCTAATTCAGCTATACGTTCATCAGATAATTGAGGATGCCTAGACGTATTGAAATGATAAAACGATTGACGCCTGTTCTGCTCACCAACCTCTCCAAGCGTTTGGTATTTATTGTCACTAACCAAGACAGCAACCCTGCTTTTCGCCAGTGTTTTCAGGGAGATTGTTTCACAGCGGTTAAAAAACTCAGCGGGCATAAATCGAATATTCGGATTGAGGCGAACTATTTCCGTGTCTATCGTTTTGAGCACGCGCTTATAATCAAAACCTCTAAATAAATACTCGTCACCATAATAATAAGAATAACTGGGTATAAACGGAATGGCAAAGTAGGCTGCTTTGACTGGCACCTGAAACAATTTAATAACATGATCTCGGTCATGCGGTTTCTCCCTGTGCGCTTGACCCTCCGTAAAATTGTCATCAGGTATGCTAAAGGGCTTGCCAAAAGTGGTGCAATTGGCAAACAGGCTGACATTCATTTTCATTTCCATCTGTTGCTATTGTATGTTGAGACTTGACAGGAGTTTTCCCGGGAGGCTGTCCTGTTTTCCGTCTTCTTAGACACTGGTTATCGTTAAATAGTTCTTGTCCAAAAACGCAATTCTCGGTCAGCCTCCTGGCTCGCTCCTTTATCCAGAATCTGTAGGGTCAGGGATTTTCAACGTCATCCTCAGCATCTGTGCTCTCAAAGGGAAACCGAAATACTCTTTAGCTTTAATGAATGAATGGCCTTCCGATCAGAAAGCAGCTCATCTGTCTGGGTACAAATAGTTTTTGCCTCTGCTTTCTGAGCAACGATTTTGTCTCGCAATGCGTTTTCGCCTGGTGAGTTGCGATAACCCATTTCCATTAACAGGTCACTGAGTGATGTCATGATGAGCAAATGCATGTTGATCATTTGGAAAAAAGAGTCTTTTCCCGAAAGGATTTTTTCCTGCGCCGCTTTCTTATGCCATTCCATCTCCTTATGGATAAACTGCTTACTGATTTCTTCCTGTTTGATTTTCAGTTCTTCCATCGTACTGGTATTTTCAAGCTGCATCAGTTCATCATACACAATGGCTTGCCTGACCAGGCCCGCACAATCAGTCATGTATTGTTCGGAGAATGCCAATCGACTGATTGCTCTATTAATGGCAACAGAGAGATCGGGGTGCTCTTGCGGGTAGGCATTCAACGTCTCGATGGCCGATTGACAAAAGAGTATAGACTCCTGGTAAGGAACCATAAAAAACTTCGCTTCCCGTAACAATTTGATCAACACCTCCTCATTTTTAAGAGGTGTTGGTTGACCAACGTTATTAGCCAGATCAATCGTTATCCGGGTAATTATTGCCTTATACTTCGTTTCGATAAGCTCAGTCCCTTGCAGCATCGGTAGTTTGGTATCAGCAGGCCTGATGAGAAGCAGGTGATTATCGTTCGTCGGTGAATAAACGGAAGAGACATAAGCAGCCTGGGCAACCTGGCCAGTTTCGATGATAGGGTGCTGCAATAAATCATGGCCGACTAAATGTTTGTATTCAGGAAGCTGCTCGCCTGAGATTAACTGGTCGAAACAATGATATTTTTCACTGAAACCATCAATATCATTGATATTGAAAACGGGATGGCTTTCTCTACTAAATGCTCCACTCAAATCATCCCCGGGCACAAGGAAAAATCCAAGTTTTGCTAATTCAGCTATACGTTCATCAGATAATTCAGGATGCCTGGGCGTATTGGAATGATAAAACGATTGACGCCTGCTCTGCTCACCAACCTCTCCGAGCGTTTGGTATTTATGGTCACTAACCAAGACAGCAACCTTCCTGTTCGCCAGTATTTTCAGGGGGATTGTTGCACAGCGGCTAAAAATCTCAGCGGGCATAAATCGGAGATCCGGATTGAGGCGGATCATTTCTATGTCTACCTTTTTTTTGAGCATGTACTCAAAATCAAAATCTCCAAATAAATACCTTGCCTTGCCATAAGGCCTGGGTATAAACGGAATGGCAAAGTAGGCTGTTTTGACTGGCACCCGCATCAATTTAATAAGATGACTTCGGTCATGCAGTTTCTCCCTATGCCCTTCACCCTCCGTAAAATTGTCATGAGGTATGCTATAGGTCACGCCAAAAGTGGTGCCATTGGGAAGCAGGTTGATATTCATTTTCATCCCCATCTGTTGCTATTTATGTTGAGACTTGACAGGAGTTTTCCCGGGAGGCTGTTCTGTTTTCCGTCGTCTTGGACACTGGCTATCGTTAAATAGTTCTTGTCCAAAAACGCAATCCGCTCCTTTATCCAGAATCTGTAGGGTCAGGGATTTTTAACGTCATCCTCTGCATCTGTGCTCTCAATGGAAACCCAAATACTCTTAAGCTTTAATGAATGAAGGGTCTTCCGATCAGAAAGCAGCTCATCTGTCTGGGCACAAAGAGTTTCTGCCTCTGCTTTCCGATCAACGATTTTGTCTCTCAATGCGTTTTCGCCCGGTGAGTTGCGATAACCCATTTCCATTAACAGGTCACCGAGTGACGTCATGATGAGCGAATGCATGTTGATCATTGGGAAATACGAGTCTTTTCCCGAAAGGATTTCTTCCTGCACCGCTGTCTTATGCCATTCCACCTCCTTATGGATAAACTGCTGACTGATTTCTTCCTGTTTAATTTTCAGTTCTTCCATGGTACTGGTATTTTCAAGCTGCATCAGTTCATCATACACAATGGCTTGCCTGACCAGGCCCGCACAATCAGTCATGTATTGTTCGGAGAATGCCAATCGACAGATTGCTTTATTAATGGCAACAGAGAGATTGGGGTGCTCTTGCGGGTAGGCATTCAACGTCTCGATGGCCGATTGACAAAACCTTATAGACTTTTGGTAAGGAGCCATAAAAAACTCCGCTTCCCGTAACGATTTGACCACCCCCTCATTTTTAATACTTGTTGGTTGGCCAGCGTTAACGGCCCGATCAATCATTGCCTGATACTTCGTTTCGATAAGCTCACTCCCTTGCAGCATGGGTAGTTTGGTATCAGCAGGCCTGATGAGAAACAGGTGATTATCGTTCGTCGGTGAATAAACGGAAGAGACATAAGCTGCCTGGGAAACCTGGCCAGTTTCGATGATGGGGTACTGCAATAAATCGCCGACTAAATGTTTGTATTCAGGATATTTGTATTCAGGGAGCTGCTCGTCTGAGATTAACAGGTCGAAGCAATGAGAACTTACACTGAAATCGTCAATACCATTGATATTGAAAACGGGATGTCTTTCTCTACTAAATTCTCCATTCACATAATCCCCGGGCACAAGGAAAAATCCAAGTTTTGCTAATTCAGCTATACGTTCATCAGATAATTCAGGATGCCTGGGCGTATTGGAATGATAAAATGATTGACGCCTGTTCTGCTCACCAACCTCTCCGAGCGTTTGGTATTTATTGTCACTAACCACGACAGCAACCTTCCTGTTCGCCAGTATTTCCAGGGGGATTGCTTCACAGCGGCTAAAAATCTCAGCGGGCATAAATCGGAGATCCGGATTGAGGCGGATCATTTCTGTGACTACCACATTGGGCCTACTCACAAAATCATAATATCCAGATAAATAGGCAAAGTAGGCTGTTTTGACTGGCACCGGAATCGATTTAATAAGACGACTTCGGTCAAACCGTATCTTCCTATGCCCTTCACCCTCCGTAAAATTGTGATGAGGTCTGCTACAGGTATAGGGCACGCCAAAAGTGGTGCCATTGGCAAACAGGTTGATATTCATTTTCATCCCCATCTCTGCTATTTATGTTGAGACTTGACAGGAGTTTTCCCGGGAGGCTGTTCTGTTTTCCGTCGCCTTGGACACTGGCTATCGTTAAATAGTTCTTGTCCAAAAACGCAATCCGCTCCTTTATCCAGAGTCTGTAGGGTCAGGGATTTTCAACGTCATCCTCTGCATCTGCGCTCTCAATGGAAACCCAAATACTCTTTAGCTTTAATGAATGAAGGGTCTTCCGATCAGAAAGCAGCTCATCTGTCTGGGCACAAAGAGTTTCTGCCTCTGCTTTCCGAGCAACGATTTTGTCTCTCAATGCGTTTTCGCCCGGTGAGTTGCGATAACCCATTTCCATTAACAGGTCACCGAGTGACGTCATGATGAGCGAATGCATGTTGATCATTGGGAAATACGAGTCTTTTCCCGAAAGGATTTCTTCCTGCACCGCTTTCTTATGCCATTCCACCTCCTTATGGATAAACTGCTTACTGATTTCTTCCTGTTTAATTTTCAGTTCTTCCATCGTACTGGTATTTTCAAGCTGCATCAGTTCATCATACACAATGGCTTGCCTGACCAGGCCCGCACAATCAGTCATGTATTGTTCGGAGAATGCCAATCGACAGATTGCTTTATTAATGGCAACAGAGAGATTGGGGTGCTCTTGCGGGTAGGCATTCAACGTCTCGATGGCCGATTGACAAAACCTTATAGACTCTTGGTAAGGAGCCATAAAAAACTCCGCTTCCCGTAACGATTTGACCACCCCCTCATTTTTAATACTTGTTGGTTGGCCAGCGTTAACGGCCCGATCAATCATTGCCTGATACTTCGTTTCGATAAGCTCAGTCCCTTGCAGCATGGGTAGTTTGGTATCAGCAGGCCTGATGAGAAACAGGTGATTTTTGTTCGTCGGTGAATAAACGGAAGAGACATAAGCTGCCTGGGAAATCTGACCAGTTTCGATGATGGGGTACTGCAATAAATCATGGCCGACTAAATGTTTGTATTCAGGGAGCTGCTCGTCTGAGATTAACAGGTCGAAGCAATGAAGTGATTCACCGAAAGTGCCGCTAAAATTGATATTGAAAACAGGCTGGCTTTCTTTCCTCAATAATTTAAATGTACTCATTCTTTCCCCCTCCCAGGGCATAAGGAAAAATCCAGGTTTTGCCAATTCAGCTATACGTTCATCACATAATTCAGGATGCCTGGGCGTATTGGAATAATAATAAAACGATTGACGCCTGTTCTGCTCACCAACCTCTCCGAGCGTTTGGTATTTATTGTCACTAACCACGACAGCAACCTTCCTGTCCGCCAGTATTTTCAGGGGGATTGCTTCACAGCGGCTAAAAATCTCAGCGGGCATAAATCGGAGATCCGGATTGAGGTGGATCATTTCTGTGTCGACCATTTTGAGCATACGCTCAAAATCAAAATCTCCAATTGAATTCCTTGTTTCGCCACAAGGCATGGGCATAAACGGATTGGCAAAGTAGGCTGTTTTGTCTGGCACCGGAATCGATTTAATAAGACGACTTCTGTCATGCAGTTTCTCCCTACACCCTTGACCCTCCGTAAACCTCTCAGGAGGGACACTGTAGGGCACGCCAAAAGTGGTGCCATTGGCAAACAGGTTGATATTCATTTTCATCCCCATCTGTTGCTATTTTGTTGAAACTTGACAGGAGTTTCCCCGGGAGGCTGTCCTGTTATCCGTCTTCCTGGACGGCCATCGTCAAATAGTTCTTGTCCAAAAAGGCGACCCGTAGTCTAGCCCGGATATTTCATAAACGTGCTCCCGATCTCGCTTGTCCTTTGCCACTCTAAGGGAGTTTTGCTCAGTCGACCGTACTCCCCGGTACGGCGCTCCTTCACAAAATCCCTTAGAGCGACAAAGTCCTTCGCGATATTCGGGGCAGTTTATGAAATATCCGGGCTGGTGCATAAAAGCGTTAATACCCGTACACTACGTTCTGTTTCATGGGGTTAAGCCTGCAAAAAAAAAACCTGCTGTGCAGCCAAGGCACAGCAGGTTTTTTTGCAGGAGGAATCTTGCCGATCACGCTGTCAGGAAAATAAGGACACCTGGCAGAATGAAGAAGGCGATGAACAGATAGGCAAACGCATACATTCTGTTTCTGGCTGCCAGATCAGACAGTTTGTCAGCCATATACAGCGGGATCTCTCTCAGCCACTTGATGCCGTAAATAACCACAACCGCACAGAGGTTAAAGAAGAAATGCACCATGGCGATGGTTAGTGCCGGCAGGGCCGCAGGACCGGTAATTGCCGTGGCAGCCAGCAGGGCGGTAATGGTTGTACCGATATTGGCACCCAGGGTGAAAGGGTACATCTGTCGTACAGTAAACAGACCATTGGCCACCATTGGAACCATCAGGCTGGTGGTGGTTGAGGACGACTGAACCATCACGGTCATGGTCATACCGGACAGAATGCCGCTGATCGGACCCCGGCCAATGGACTTGTGCAGGGCATCTTTGGCTTTACCCACCATGACCTTTTTGAGCAGCTTGCCCAGACGAACCACCGAGAAAAAGATCAGGACAATACCGATACCAATCATGGCGATACCTGCCAGTGTGCTGTCCGGCAGTACCGATACAAAACCTTTGACAATGTCTTCAGCCGGAGAGGTTAACGGGTCAATAAAATTCAGGCCTTTCATTGACATATTCTGACCGCCAACCAGCATGCTGGCTACCGATACAGAAAGCTTGCTCAAAACGCCTGTGAACAGCTCCAGAGGCAGAAGAATGAGAACCGCCAGCCAGTTAAAGAAGTCATGAACGGTAGAGGCGGCAAACGCCTGCTTGAACTCTTTATGGCAGCGAATATGACCAAGACTTACGATGGTGTTGGTGATGGTTGTGCCGATGTTGGCACCCATAATCATCGGGATGGCCAGGTGAACCGGCAGGCCGCCAGCGACCAGGCCGACAATAACAGAGGTGACTGTACTGGAAGATTGTACGAGCGCTGTCGCCAGTGTGCCCGCCAGCAGACCCATAACGGCATTGTTGGCAAAGCTGAACAGCTGTGCTGCGGCTTCACTACCACCCACCGCCATTTTAAAGCCGGAGCCGATGACACTAACAGCTACCAGCAGAGCGTAAATCCATAGAACAACGCGCAGCCAGATACGACCGTAATGTCGCGTGGTCATGGTTTCGAAATCAGCGCCCTGTGAAGAAGCAGATGTCATTTCAGACATAGAGAGTGCACCCCGGTGCATATAAAGTTGATGCTAAAAGTATCGAGTCTTTATTACAGTTTTATGACAACTTCTTCACAAACAATCAGCAGATTTTCTTTTTCGGGGGCTAAGTAGTTAACCAAATGAAATCCTATTTTCTGACTAAGTGGTCAGTCACTCTGCTGCGTTACAACTCCGGTCACATAGCTACGGCTATGCTCCCTTCATTGTGCCTTGCATAGTAACTGCCCACTTAGCCAGAAATATACGATTCCATTTGGCCAACTACTTAACAGTCTGAAGCGCTCTCTTGATCGACCTGTTTTTGCAAAAAGTCGATCATATATTTTCTGTCTTCTTTCGGTTTTTCCCTGGCTCTGACGATCTCTTTATCCAACAGTTCTTGCGGTTTTTCCGGTTGGGACTTGAAGGTGGTGAGCTGGTGTTTTAACAGCCATCCTGCGATATAGGGATCACTGAACTCCAATGCTCTCTCCAGGATACGTGGCGCAAATGGTCGCAATTCCTCAAGGGATGCGCCTCCCACCTCTAATAACCAGTCTATTGGCTGGTGGGTGTAGATGGGCTCCACCACTTCTTCCCGGGAAAGATAGCCATCAAAATAACTGAGCAATGCCGAGGTGGCTTTACCGGGGTTCTGTTTGGCCTGGTGATTATCCATCAGCCATTGGGCTACCCGGGTATTATAATGGCTCATGGCCTGCTCAAATTGATGCTGGGCTTGCAGATTGGCTCCCTGATCAATCAGCCATCGGGCGTTGGCAAGATACCCGCAGTAAAGGGAGGTATTCAGAGCCTGGTTGAGCAGCGCAGCGGAGGCTTCGGGTGTCAGGCTTGCCCCATTGGCCAGCAGCCAGTCTGCCTGAATGGCCATATCGATATGAGTCTCAGCAATAACCTCCAGCAATGTTGTATTGATATCGTTGCTGAACGAGCCGATGCCCTGGGATCTCCTGTTGATTGATGGGGCGGTTGCTGTGGTGGTCAGGTGTTCTGTTATGTTGCCGGGCTGATTGGGATCTGACCGGGATTTCAGCTGGCGCAACGTTGTCATCGCTGTTTTGATATTTGCCCCGTTTTCCAGGCACCATTGTGCAGTTCTGGTATACCCCTGCAAAATAGCGTGGGGCAACAGCTTATCCAGTCTTTCGGATTCTGTCAGTTTCCTGAGTTCTTTACCCACCAGCGGTGTCAGCTCCAGATCCTTCCCGAACCGCCCTGAATTCTCGGCTTTACGCTGTTGGAGTTGCTGTAATTCACGACACTTTTCAAGCTGTGCAAACGCGGCATCCGGCAGATCGCTGGTTTCCCTGAGCCTGCCGACTTCCCTGGATTTAAGGTTTATTTTCGCGGTGACGACCGGATGCACTGGACCATCATCAAGTTCAGCCCAGAGTGTTTCTTTCATTGCCCAATTGACCAGAGTTTCATCATGCTTCCATTGTTGACCGGTCCGGCTGACATCAAACAATAACTGATCGTCGACCCATGGGTTAAGAATCCAGTCCTCCAGGGCCAGAAAATCACTGTGAATCTCTGCTCTGAGGCGCTGGTCAGGGATATACCGGTCACTGTAAGGTATGACCCGCTGATAAATTGACCTGACGGTAAATGCACTCTGTCGAACCTCCGCCTCCGGGTGATTATGGAGAGTTTCGGTTGGTGGCGGTGCTGGCAGATCCGTTTTGCTGGCAGGCGGAGGAGGTAGTTTTGGATGGGCGGGATGGGTGGTCAATGTGCGTGAAGTATTTACGACGGGGGCAGGTAATCTCTGGCCCGGCGGCGTTTGCCTGACGTAACAGTCAGAAGCGTGGCTTGGCTGTAAGCTAAACCCAAGGTATCCGGACATCCGGTTGGCTGGTACATGGCTCCCGATATTGTCAGCCCCCCTGCCGGGACTTGTGTTAACCTCTCCGGTGTGCTGCTGAAGATGGCCACTGCTGTTATGTTGATGAATACAGCCCTTGGCGGCCTGTCTGTAGTACTCTCTGGAGAGAGGGGCCTTGAAATGGGCGTTATCCACGTTTCCACCAGTTCTTTTACGGAAGCATATAAAATTGACCCGATATTCGAGATTAAGTTCCACATCGGTGGTCATCAAGTGAAGGATAAACGTTAGTTTAAATTAGAAGGGAAATGGGAATAGCCTCGCGAATAAACGAGCAGGCTATTCTTATAGTGGCTAGTGCAGCTAGGACATGGTTTCAATGAGTTTGACGGGTTGTCGTGCCCCCGCACTCCGTTCGTCCTGAGCCTGTCGAAGGGCGGAAACTCCGGACTCTGATAGATCGTGCCAAGCACCCTTCGTCCGTGCATCCTGAGCGGAGCCGAAGGACGCTCAGGGTGAACGGAGACTGTACACGTCAAACTCGTTGAAACCATGTACTGGTTTATTTCAGCAGGTCATCAAACAGCTGCACATTCACCAGCTCACCCGCTGGTTTATCACCGTCTTCTTCCGCCAGTACGATATAGCAGTCAGAATGACTCATGGTACTGAGAACTCCAGACCCCTGATGACCGGTTGACATAACCTGCAGTTCACCGGATTCCCGGTAAACCAGCTTTGCCCTCTGGAAATCCCGGCGTCCCGGGCGCTTTCTGAGCGGGGTTTCCGTCGCCAGTGTAAGCTCCACTTTTGGTTCCGGTTGCTGGTGCATCATATGGCGTAATGCTGGCGCGGCCAGCTGCTGGAAGGTGACGGTAGCCGATACCGGGTTACCGGGCAGGCCAAAGAAGACACTGTTCGGGAGCTGTCCAAAGGCAAACGGCTTGCCCGGTTTGATGGCCAGTTTCCAGAAGCCGGTTTCTCCCAGCTCATCAAGAATGTCTTTGGTGTAATCCGCATCGCCGACAGAGACGCCACCGGAGCTGATTACTGCGTCAGCTTCCTGATCGGCTTGCAGAAAGGCTTCTCTTAACGCCGCTTTATCATCAGGAATTCTGCCAAGGTCGATGATGTCGACGGCCATTTTTTTCAGCATGGCCTTGATAACAAAACGATTACTGTCGTAAATATTACCCTGTTTCAGTGGCTCACCGGGCAGCTTTAATTCATCACCTGTGGAAAATACCGCAACTTTGACTTTCCGGTAGACCGTGACATTGGCAATACCCAGCGAGGCCAGCAGCCCGATATCCTGAGGGCGAACTCTCCGGCCCGGTGTAAATACCCGGGTGCCTTCCGGAATATCTTCCCCCGCTGTTCGGATATTGTTACCGGGCTGGTTCGGTTTCCGCAGAAATCGAATACCTTGTTCTGTGGTTTCAGTCTGCTCCTGCATGACCACCACATCGGCACCTGCTGGAAGGCTGGCCCCGGTCATAATCCGGATACAATGTCCGGCGGGAATCTCCCCGGAAAAAGGGTGACCGGCCAGGGACTGGCCTGCCAGGGGTAAAGTATCACGGTTGTGCAAATCCTTTAGCGCCAGGGCATAACCATCCATGGCCGAGTTGTCATGGGAAGGCACATTGATAGGCGATACGATAGGCTCTGCGAGTACCCTGCCAAGGCTGTCTTCCAGGGCAACGGTCTCGGTTACGGATACTGGCTTTACACTGCTGATCAGTGTTGCCAGTGCTGCTTCCAGCCTTATTAATCCATCAGTGGCACAGCAGTCGCTCATGATTGCCCTCGTTCATTGACCAAAGCGGGTGGAAAAAATTAACTCTCTGTTATGCCAGGTGGTGATGCAAGCTATTTTTCATGACAATATTTTTCAATAAAGCTGGCAATATGTTCTGGGCTGTTGATATCCAGTTCTTCCAGATGACCAGGAAGGTTGATGCCGGGATTGCCATCCCAGGCGATGGCTATGATATGGGGGTCCTCAGTAAACAGGAAGGGCTTGTCATAATCACTGCGATGAAGCTCGATTTTAGCGATGGGAGCCTCACGAAAACCTTCCACCAGGATTAAATCCAGCTGATCCTGATTGAGAAGTTGCAGTTGCTCCTGCAGCTGTCGTTCATATCCATTCGGGTACTCGGTATAGCAAAGGGATCGACCAGGCATGCTCAACACCAGTTGACTGGCACCGGCATGGCGTAAACGGTAACTGTCTTTTCCCGGTGGGTCGGGTTCTATCCTGTGATGCGTGGCTTTGACCACACCGGTTCGAAGTCCCTGGCCTGCTAACAGTAGCAGTAGTTTCTCGATAAGCGTGGTTTTACCGGTACCGCTAAAGGCGGCGATACCAATAACCGGGATGGAGGCACTGATCTTTGGGGGTATCATCATAGAAGACATCTTTCGTTTTTTGCAACCTGCTCGTCCGGATATTTCATCAATCAAAAGGGGCCCATGGGCGGTAGGTTTACCGGGTAATCCAATAAAACAATAGTACCTGATAGCATGGTTTTTCGAGAAATAAGCAGGTAGGATTCACTGGGCTGTTGATAAAACGATCTCCCGGGAATTTTTTTTTAACAGTCAAATGAGGTTGTTTAACGTAGTGATTAAACTGAATTAACAAGCGAGCGCCGAGCTTCGGTACCTAATGGGTATGATCCTATGGACTGGAAGCCGCAGCCAGAGTGCGTATCACTGGCTGCCAGGGCTGTAAAAGAAACTTTGCAGCCTCCCGCGATTGGAAAGGTGTTCTATGCATTCTAATTTACCAGAGCTGCAGGACCGTCAGGGACGGAAATTCCCTTACTTGCGACTGTCAGTCACAGACCTGTGCAATTTTCGTTGCAATTACTGTTTGCCTGACGGCTGCCTTGACCATCATCACAGTGAAGCACTGACCATTGACGAAATACGTCGTCTGGTAACGGCTTTTGCTGCGGTCGGTGTGGAAAAAATTCGTCTGACCGGGGGGGAGCCTACCTTACGTCAGGACTTTTCCGACATTGTCAGAACCATCAAGCAGGTCCCCGGCATAAAAAAGCTGGCCATGACCACCAACGGCTACAAAATGGATCAGCGGGTTATGGACTGGCTGGATGCGGGTATTGATGCCATCAATGTCAGTGTCGACAGTCTTGACCCCCGGGCCTTTGAGCTGATTACCGGCCACAACCGGCTGCGGGAAATTCTGGCCGGTATTCGACACGCATTTGACCATGGTCTGCCATCTATCAAGGTGAATGCGGTGGCGATGAAAGGCATTAATGATGATGAACTTGATGCCTTTCTTGGCTGGATCCGGGATTATCCCGTCTCTTTTCGTTTTATCGAGTTGATGCAAACCGGGAACAATCAGGATTTTTTCCAGAAGCACCACTTCCCCGGAAAACAGATTCAGGAACTGCTCCTGGCGCGCGGCTGGGTAAGAAAAATGCGTCTGGCCGACGCCGGGCCTGCCCAGGAGTATTGCCACAGTGATTATGAAGGTACGGTTGGCTTGATTATGCCTTACAGCAAGGACTTCTGTAACGACTGTAATCGACTGAGGGTGACCAGTCTGGGGCAGCTCCAGCTTTGTCTGTTTGCTGAGTCCGGCATTGATCTGAGAGACCTTCTGCACAGCGATGATCAGCAGGAAGTGCTGGTGGCTCGAATTCGTGATTCCCTGCAGCTTAAAGACGACAGTCATTTCCTTGAGCAGGGCTGGACCGGCGGCACGGATAACCTTTCTCAGATGGGAGGCTAGTACACGGTTTCAATGAGTCTGATGGGGTGTCGTGCCTCCGCACTCCGTTCGTCCTGAGCCTGTCGAAGGGCGCAAACTCCGGCCTATGATAGATCGTGCCAAACACCCTTCGACTCCGCTCAGGATGAACGGAGATGGTACACGGTTTCAATGCATTTGATGGATTCTCTCTATCAATGGCACCCTGACTCCGTTCGCCCTGAGCGGAGATTGTACACATCAAACTCATCGAAACGATGACCAGTACACTACCAAATCAATTTATTGAATTAAGGTCGAACATAACGTGTAGAGGGAACTTATTTTAATGAAACCCGACTAACTTGCTCCACGCAGCAACTTAGTGATGGGTGCTTTAACATGAATCCAATAACGAGTTCTTCCGATCAGCTTCCGGTACATCCACAGACAACTCCTCTCAATCCCGGGTCAAGTGATGACAGCAGAGTAGCGGATCTGCAAGCCTCACTCAGCCGCATGAGTATTCCTGATGATCCGCCAGGAGCAGGCAGCACACCAAACCCGGTTAACATCACTGACAGATCGGCCAGTATTCCTGCCAGGCCGACTACCTACGACTATGTGTGCGCTACTGATGGTAAAACTTACAAGGTGCTACCTAAGCAATTTACCCATCGTGATGGTTCTTGCGGCCTTAGATTAAAGCTGGAAAATGGCGAAAGGTTTATGCAGTGCTCAATACGATTTTCCAGTTATTCTCAGCTGGTACGCAGCTATACCGATCCTGATTTTAATGAAGATCAACATATAAAAAAATTGGTGCTGATCAAGGACCTTGAAGGAAACAAAGGATGCCTGGATTTTCTGATAAAGAACGATATTGTAAAAGTAGTGGGCAAGGTGGATTCCGAGGGCGCTGACTGCACGATAGTTCAGTTAACTGCAGATAGAAAGTTAAGTAAAAAAAGTATTGGATTGGGTTCGGCTGATGCTATATCAGCCCGAATTGATGCCTTTTCCGCAAGAGTTCTGGTTCCCCTATCATCGAAATCATTTCAGAAATTTCTTGCAAAAGGAATGAGAACCAAGGAAGCAATGCCCCCAGCACAGTTGATAGTGCTCAGGAAATACGTTGCTGAAGGTGATCCGAAAATACTTGAACGCTCTTCTTTTAGACATATTGCTGCCTTTATTGATCATGGTCAACAAACGGACAGACTGCCCGTTGGCTGTAGTGATTTCGGCTACACGTTAGAAGAACTGAAACAGTTTCGTCTGGAAAAGAAAAGTTCAGTTGATGTTGCTTTTGAAGTGCTACTAAGGTAACGGCTTTTCGACCTTGAATTATCTTTTTTTCATCTTCCGGGAGTGACGGGATATTCAACGTTTTAAGTTGGCCTGGCAGGGCATGGCCGCTTTTCTGTCTTCTAACTGCAACAATGATTTTTCTGAATCGATACTCAGAATTAGAATAAAGAGGCTGTAATGACTTACGGAACTATTGCTGATCGATACGCTTATGAATCACCCTGGTTAAGGAGTCGGACGAAGGAAGCATGCCCTGATAATGACCAAAAGTCGTGCATGGGGGCTCGTTCTGCTGAATCCGTCGAGCCTGATAGTTATTTATCCCGGGCTAAGGATCTTATTTGTTCTGTCCCCGGAACCTGCTATTCAATTTTATCAAGATCTGCGGTTGTCCTGACGCCTTTTCATTGGATGATTGAAAACCGGCTGGGGGTTGCCAAGGTTGTTGGTATTGCCCTGGTGCGATCACAAGTGTTTCCATGGCTTGGCAAGACTTTTCCTGACAGGTTCCCGTGTCTGGCGAAATTTCCGGGCTTACAGGAAAGTCGTGAGATTGTTAAGGAAGCCTGTGAGGCAAACAATACCCATGGCTTTTGGTTTGAGCCGCTCCCGATTAAACATGATTCGGGCATATTGCAGGGTGTGATTTGTTATCCTCCCGACTGGGACCCGAATAATAGTCAATGCATTCTTTATCACAATCCAAATGGTATGGTTCTTTCACAGCTGCTGGGTAGAGGTTGTCTTCATCCGGGGTCAGCACCCGGACGAATACAGTCAGAAAAAAAATGCCCGGTCATTCTTTATGACTATAGGGGGACGGGGTTAAACCAGAGCGATGGGTTGTCGGGTTATCTGCCTTTCTCAACCTATGAAACCGTTGTTCAGGATGGTGCTGCTGCCCTGGGCTATGCGTTGGAAAATTTTGAGTATGTCTACGTCGCTGGGACTTCTCTGGGCGGAGGTGTGGCAACCGTCTCGCTTGCCAGACACCTTGAAGCCAGGGGAGGGCAGGATGATTCAAGGGTCGAGTTACTGTCCCATGACTCGTTTACCACAGCGCCAAGAGTTGTCATGCCAGACCGGCCCCGACTTGCCAATTTTCTGGGGTGGCTGGTAGGTGGGAATCTGGATGCTGAAGCCCCTATGCGTAAACTGATCGATCGTAAGGTTTACATCGTATCACTGAACCATCGTGATGATCCGGTTATCCCGAAAGGGGCTCGTATGTCAGAATTTATTAAGTCGCTTCATCATGGTGAGCTGGATCCCGGGCGGGTATTTGCCAAGGAATTTTCCGGCAATAGCCACGCAGTACTGACTTATGAAATGGTAAAGTACCTTTGAGTGAATCAATGTTAATATGTCTGCACCATATAATAAGTAACCAGATTGGGTTGGAGTCTTATGAATCAAATTCCCCTGACTATTTTCCTACCTGAAGCCAGCAGAATCGCCGCCGGCTGTATGGGGTTGGGTGGAGGCTGGGATAATAACCCGGTTTCAAAAGATCATATGATGCAGGCGCACCAGTTTCTCGATAGTGCCCTGGAGAGCGGCATCAACTGCTTTGACCACGCCGATATCTATACCTTTGGTAAGGCTGAGCAGGTATTTGGTGGCGTGCTGGGTGATCGGCCGGAGCTGAGGGAGAAGGTATTCCTGCAAGGCAAGTGCGGCATTCGCTTCGCCGAAGGGAGCATTCCCAATCGCTACGACTTCTCCCGGGATTGGATTCTGCACAGTGTGGAAAAGAGTCTTGCCCGTTTAAACACCGACTATCTGGACCTTCTGCTGCTGCACAGACCGGATCCGCTGATGCAGCCAGAGGAGGTTGCCGGGGCATTTCATCAGCTGCACAAAGATGGCAAGGTCAAGCATTTTGGCGTGTCCAATATGAATGGCCACCAGATCAAATACCTTCAGTCATTCCTTGATCAACCTATTGTGGTCAACCAGTTGCAGATGAGCCTGGCCCATCTGGACTGGCTGGATGAAGGTGTGCTGTTCAATCACCCGGAAGGGCAGGCGGTCAGCTTTACCCCGGGCACTGTTGAATATTGTCGCGGCCACAATATTCAGCTGCAGGCCTGGGGCTGCCTGAGCAACGGTGTGTTCACCGGGAAAGATACTCATGGTGAGCCTGAGTCTATTCAGAAAACGGCTGGGCTGGTCAAAACGTTTGCAGAGCAGCTGGGTGTTTCCAGAGAGGCTATTGTGCTGGCCTGGCTGATGCGCCACCCCGCAGGTATCCAGCCGGTGATTGGTACAACAAATGCCCAGCGTATCAGGGCCTGTAGCGAGGCTGAGAATGTCCAGTTAAGTCGTGAGCAGTGGTATCAATTGTATGTGAGTGCCCGGGGCCGGGCGCTGCCGTAGCCTGAAACGATTGGGGTAATATCCCTGGATGTGATAATCCCCTAGTTCATTCAGGGATAAAAACAGTATTCACTGTCTAAAAAACACGCTAGACTAGCAGACCTTTTTCTATCCCCATGTGCAGTCCTTCTTATGGACACAGGGGTTTGTTGGGAAGTCCTGGCACTTCGTTTCCTGCATTTAATCCGGCTGACAAGTAAACTGTCTGCTCTTTTGAAAGTCTATGGCAATCAAGAGCTCAGCCACTGGAAGATCAATAGATCTTATTATCCTCTGCCAATGCAGGCCAAGCTTGTTCATCAAGCCTCTCCAAACGCAGTCGTGGACCTCACAGGCGATTCGGTAACGTCTTTCTGTATTCGATCAGAGGGGCGTTCCGGATAGCGGCACCAGGAAGTCCATGGCTGCAAATTTTCCGAATGCTACTGGAACAGCGTCGGAAAAGTGTACTGCCATCCTATTTCTGTTTGCTCCAAACGTCGCCAGCACCAGGGAGCCGGTTTACCGGACGATCAAATGCCGTCTGACCCTGACAGCTTTTGACAGCAAAATGGCGGCATTTTTATGGCAAAGAATGAATTTACGGAGTATCAAATGACTGATACCAACAACGCAATGACTTTTGCGGACCTGCCCCTGTCGGAAGCGGTAATCAAGGCTGTTCAGGATGTCGGCTATGAGAGCCCGTCACCCATCCAGGCACAAAGTATCCCTCACCTGCTGGAAGGTCGTGACCTTCTGGGTCTGGCGCAGACCGGTACCGGTAAAACAGCCGCATTTGCATTGCCATTGCTGTCAGCCATTGATTTGAAGCAGCGCGATCCGCAGGTTCTGGTCTTAACGCCGACCCGTGAGCTGGCAATACAGGTGGCAGAAGCCTTTCAACGCTACGCCCGTCACATGAAAGGATTCCATGTGCTGCCCGTTTACGGTGGCCAGGATATGCGCGGCCAGTTGCGCAGCCTTCAGCGTGGAGCCCATGTGATTGTGGGCACGCCGGGCCGGGTCATGGACCACCTGCGTCGTGAAAGCCTGAAGCTGGATAGCCTGAAAACCGTGGTTCTGGATGAAGCGGATGAAATGCTGCGCATGGGCTTCGTGGATGACATCGAATGGATCATGGAGCAGACGCCCGCTGACCGTCAGGTGGCCCTGTTCTCTGCCACCATGCCTTACCAGATTCGCAAAATTGCAGATACTCACTTAAAAGAGCCTGCTACGGTGGAGATCAAAGCCAAAACGGCGACGGTTGACACCATTACCCAGAAGGTCTGCATGGTCAGCGGTTTCCACAAGCTGGATGCCCTGACACGGATTCTGGAAGTGGAATCATTTGATGCCATGATCATTTTCGTGCGCACCAAAACCGCCACGGTTGAACTGGCGGAAAAACTGGAAGCCCGTGGTTTCGCTGCGGCGGCGCTGAATGGCGATATGAGTCAGGCACTGCGTGAGAAAGTGGTGGATCGTCTCAAGAAAAAATCCCTGGATATTCTGATTGCTACCGACGTAGCGGCCAGGGGCCTGGATGTTGAGCGTATGAGCCACGTAGTGAACTACGATATCCCGTACGATACAGAAGCCTACGTTCACCGTATTGGTCGTACCGGACGTGCTGGCCGTCAGGGCACTGCGATCCTGTTTGCTACCCATCGTGAGCGCAGGATGCTTCGTGCCATCGAAAGTGCTACACGACAGCTTATTGATACCATGCGTTTGCCTTCCATGAGTGACGTGCGTGATATTCGTATCCGTCAGTTCAAGGAAGATGTCGTCAAAGCGATGGACATGGGCGAAGAGCTGGATGTATTCCGTGAGATTGTTGCCGAGCTTGAGCAGGAAAATGCCCTGAGCTATGAAGATATGGCGGCAGCGCTCTGCTTTATGGCCCAGAAAGAACGCCCGTTCCCGGATGCCAAAGAACCGGAGCAGCCCCGTCGTGAAGGCCGTGATCGTGGCGAAAGACGTCGTGATGGCGAAAGACGTGGTGAGCGTGGCCGTGAACGCAACAATGATGGCATGGTCCGTTACCGTGTCGAACTGGGTCGTGACCAGGGCATCAACCCGGGGGACCTGGTGGGTGCCATTGCCAATGAAGGCAAAATTTCCGGACAGAGTATTGGCCATATCCGACTGTTTGATAGCTGCTCGTCAGTCTATCTGCCAGAAGGGATGGACAAGAGCGTTATTGAAGCCCTGAAAGGTGCCAGGATTCGAAACCGGCCAATGGCGTTGAAACTGTGGACCGGTGACGAGCCTCAAACAGAACGCCGTGGCCGACGCGATGGTGGCCGTGGTCGCCACGAAGGTGGTCGTCGTGAAGGCGGTGCCCGTCGTGACGGTGGCCGTGGTGGCGATCGTCGTCCACGTCGCGATAATAACGGCAATCGTTGATAGCATTTCGGGCTATTGGTTTTTCCAATAGCCCGGACCTCTTGAAACCGGGAATTTATCAGTTCTCTATCAGCTGTTTCACCTGAATGGCGTCCCTTACCCAGGAATTCTCAAAAGCTCCCCGGCTGATCTCGATTTCCCAACCGTGGTATGGGTCTCGAATAAGAACAGATGTGTCTGTAACCGCATCAACAATAATGACGTGCCCTCCCGATTTGCATCTGCCTACGGAGACTATTGCAGACCCACGCTTGCTAACCGCATTGGCCAGTTTTTCAAGATTTGAACACCGGGTTTTAATCGGGGTCAGACCGGCTGTAGATAATGCTCGACGTATCAGCCTGTCATCGCCAAGGTTGGTTGTCTTTAAGGCACTGATCGAAAAGGTGCGGTGATGTTGATGTAACAGCATTGCTGCGGCAGCGTAAGTACAGCCTCTGGTTGCCTGTTGTTGAATGATGGGGCGGCCATTGCAGGTGTATTTGACTTCAATCGGTTTGAACTTCTCAGACTCCTGAATATGTTCTGTTCTTATCGGTTGATGCACTGTTAGGATTTCGTGGTCAAGATATGTGAGCACATAACCATGCGCTCCGGAAAACGATATATTTTTGAGAACAGGGTTAAACCGGAAAGTATACTGGACAACAATTTCCAGAAGAGAGCCCGGTCTATTCCACATAAAATGATTTTTATTAAACATTTCCTCCTTCAGGCTTGCCGCTGCCAGATATTTTTTAAAGCCTCTGTCCTCAAGTAACTTATAGGAGGCAATAATATCTTCAACCGTCTTTTTGATTTGTTCATGCGCGGTATCGTCGCCCTCACAAACGGTGTCAAAAGTGGATACTGTTGGGTATTGTCTCTGGTAAGCAGAAGAGGGAATGCCAGCCAGTTTCAGCAGTGTGGCCATAAGTTCCGGCGTTGGATCATAAAAGGGGTTACTCACCTTGCCATAGGGTGAATTAAGCGGCGTACGCCGACCAGGTGATGTCAGTTCCGGCATTTGTGAGGCTGGCTTGCCTGACAGCTCACTGGCGTTAATTTGAATAATGGGAAGCCTGACATTGTGTAGCCTTGCTTTTTCATGAAATGGTTTTCGGCCAATGGCGGGCAATGACGTACCTTGTTTCAAGGTAGAAGACATTGGTGGAACCTGTTTGACCAGATGACCACTGGAATCTGCTGTTTGCTCACATGGAGAAATAACTTCGTCTTTTAGAGCGATGTCTGTTTTCGGAGCAGCATAGCCGGATGAGGGCTCATTCAAGGGGATCATAAACCAGTATCTTCAAAAGTGCTTTATTACCAGTACACGGTTTCGATGCAATTGACAGTCTCCTGCTTGACCTCCAGTTGACCTCCAGACTCCGTTCACCCTGAGTGGAGTTTAAGGACGCTCAGGGTGAACGGAGATTGTACACATCTAACTCATCGAAATGATGTGATGGTTTTGATTGAGTAATCGCCAAATAGTTTCCAGAGAAGCTGAAAAAAAAATTATTTTTCTTCAGGCTGGCGGTAATACATGGAATAAAACCGAAAAGAAGTGACAGGCCGACCCACCTAATACAAAGAGATGCCAGATTGCGTGATTGAAAGGCAGCTTTTTCCATAAATAAAAGATCACGCCAACGGTATAAAGCAAGCCACCGGCAACCAGCCAGTATATGCCATTGGTTGATAAGTTCTCTGCCAGCTCATTGGAGGCCGCCAGAACCAGCCAGCCCATCAGAATGTACGTGGTTAACGACAGTTTTTTGTACCTGGACCCAAACACCGCCTTGAAGATAATGCCCAATGCGGCCAGGGTCCAGATGACAGCAAAAAGAATCCAGCCAGTCACACTTCTCATGCTAACCAGAAGAAAAGGCGTATAGGTTCCGGCAATCAGCAGATAGATGGAGCAGTGATCCAGTATCTTGAAGACGCGCTTGGTTTTTGGATGTTGAAAACTGTGGTAAAGCGTAGAGGCCAGAAACAGCAGAATCAGGGTGCTGCCGTAGATGCTGAAACTGACCACCCGCCAGACATCAGCCTGATGGGCGGCATAGGTGACCAGTAGCGTCAGACCGGCGACACTGAGCAGAGCCCCCAGACCGTGAGTAATACTGTTGGCAATCTCTTCAGCCAGGCTGTAGCCACGGTTGATCAATTGGTTTCCTGCGGTAGATTTCGGAGCCATAAAGCGGTTTTTAATGGGTGCCAGTGTGCTGATCATACTGAATCTTATGCCCTGATGCATGGGAATTATCAGGCCATCCTGAATGTAGTCCAGCCAGGTTCGGGTGGAAAATTAGAATGGCGGCAATACCCGATGATCGACTACTTTAACACTATCAGTTTCTGCTTTGCTGGCTGATCAAAGGGTATTTTTGCCAAGGTCATCTGCCCCAGGCAGTCACCCTCTACAGGTTATCGCTGATGGCTGTCCCGCAGGAGTCTCTTGAACTCAGACTTACCACCCACGCTTAAGTCCGACAGCCTGCAAGTTTATCTTTATTCCCGTTGCTGGAGTATGACATGAAAAGGTTGATCCACTCTTGTATTGTTTTGGTTGCAGGTGCTGCCCTGTTCGGGTGCAGCTCCCACAAGCTGACCAGTGTTGAGCCCCGGTTGGTTGAGAACAAAACCTGGGTATTGACGACAATGAACGGTCAGCCGGCATCGGGCCCGAGAGTCACCATGGAGCTTCGCCCTGCCACTGCCCTGGATGGACGCATTGGTGGCCAGGCACCCTGTAACCGCTACTTTGGCAACTACCAGGTTGCCAGCCATAAAATTCACTTTACCTCAATGGGGAGCAACCGAATGGCCTGCCCGCCACCATTGATGACCAGTGAAGCAGAGTATCTGGCAATGTTCCCAAAACTGGACAATATCACCATAAAAGAACATGGACTGGTATTGAACAGCGCAAGCGGTGACCAGGAACTGACCTACGTGACCGAATCAGCCAATGTCAGCGGTCAGATTACTGCCAGTGAAGGCACTTTTGCACCGGGCTCTGAAATTATTGTGGTTCTGCAAGATAGCGCCATGCCCGATGACCCGGCTGGCATCATTGGCATTGAGCGAATCCGGGTAGGCAGGGCGGTGGATGTAGTGGATTATGTGGTCCACTATGCACCTGAACTGGTGAAACCGGGCAGCAACTATGAGCTGTTGGCAGAAGTGATCCAGAATGGTCAGGTGATGTTTGCCACTGCGGTGAAGCCCTCTGTTCAGCTTAAGACTGCTCCGGCAAATCACTGAATTGTTTGTGGGTAAAGTGCGCCCTGTTAAGGTGCGCACTTCACGGCATCAAGCCATTTCCGGCACTTCTGACTCCTTCTCTGCCCTGATACGGTGCGGAGTCGGATTGCCCATTTCATCAACACAGACAAACACAATACGATCAACGACGATAATCACCTGTCGGGTGACCTTATTGCGTACCACACAACAGATGGTCAGTGAGGTCTTACCGGTACTGACCACTTCAATACCGAACTCCAGAATATCACCGCAGGCGGCGGAGCTGACAAAGTCGATTTCTGACATATATTTGGTCACCAGCAACTTGCCAGGCCCCATTTTGCAGGCAGCATAAATAGCGGCTTCCTCATCAATCCAGGCCAGCAGTGTGCCACCAAACAGTCGGTATGCAGGGTTGAGGTCGCCGGGTTTTACCGCGCGGCGTGAAAAATACTTCATTCTGATGCTCCTTGCCTGATTATTATGACAACAGATTTATTGTGAATAATTTATATGACATTAATAAGGCAATTCTCATGCCGGAAAGAATTGGTCGGTGGCTAATGACGGGCACTTCCAGTAAACTGCTCCGGTTTTGCATTTCCCTTTTGCTCTCGTTCCGAGAGGTCAACATTTTCCAGCTTAACAGGTGATCAAATGGGCAAATTTTATACCCAGACCAATCTTCAAATTGACGATAAACAGGCCTACCGGGTTTTCGACGGTAAAAAACAAGCCCGTCTCGGAACAGAAAAGAACCCTGCCGTTCTTACTGTGCAGACCGAAGAGCGCCGGGCTGAGCTGGAACAAGAGTTTCTGGAGAATGGCTGGTTTTGCCAGATTCACGTGGATGAAGAAGCCGCAGAGGATACCTCTGCCCTGCAATTGTTGAAGGATACGCCCAAAACCACGGTACTGGAAAAAGTGCCGGGCCGGAATGATCCTTGCCCTTGTGGTAGCGGGAAAAAATATAAAAAGTGCTGCGCCTGATAGCCAGGGTCTATTAAGGGTTTACTGCGAGCAGGCAAAAAACTCTATAGGCCCAGGGTCAAACTCCCTTCAGATTGCTGGCAAAACACCTGATAAGTAGAAAAAATTCTAATTCAGTCCATTATTAGTACTGACAGGTTATTTATAGAGCCATGTTGTCGATCTATTTTATATAAGTTTCCCACTTTCAAAAGCCACTTTTAGTGGCTTTTGTTTTATCAAACAGGTGGACCGAATATGAAAAGTCAGACGTTGGGTAGCAGCCTTCTGGTCGCCGGTACTTCCATTGGTGCAGGCATGCTGGCATTACCGCTGGTGTCCGCACTGACCGGTCTGGGCTGGGGCGTATTCCTGATGTTTTTGATGTGGGGGTTATCAACCTACGGCGGTCTGTTGATTGCCGAGGCCTGCCGGGCCTGCCCGGAAGCAGAGAATCTGCATGGCGTTATGGGGCGTTTGATGGGGCCGGTTGGCCAGGGTATTGCCGTGGTCGCCATGCTGTTTCTCTATTATTCCCTGTGTGCAGCTTACATTTCCGGTGGTGCCAACGTGCTGGGCAGCCTGCTGGCCAAAGAGGGGATTCATCTGCCTTTTCGCATCACGGCAACGGTGGTGGTGGTGCTGGTTGCCATTCTGGTGGTGACCGGTACCCGGGTGGTTGATGTGGTCAACCGGGTGATGTTCGCACTGATGCTGGCCCTGCTGCTGTATATCGTGGTGTCACTGTTGCCCGAGGTCAGTTTGAGTAATCTTGGGCTGGAGAACAGCACCCCTGGCATTTTATTCGCGGCGCTGCCGGTGTTGTACACCTCATTTGGCTATCACTGTGCGGTACCCACCGTGGTTCAGTATGTGCAGGGAAAACCCCGGCGGTTTCGCTATGCCCTGATCGGTGGCAGCGCCCTTCCGTTCAGCATTTATGTGATCTGGATGGCGGTGGTGATTGGTGTGGTTTCTGCTACGGTGGTGGTGACCATGGCACACCGTCCGGATGGTGTAACATCGCTGATGGATGCCATAGGCCGCCATTCCGGTGCGTCCGGTTTTGATTATATGATCAGTGCCTTTGCTGCCTTTGCCCTGGGCACGTCCTTCCTGGGGGTGGCTCTTGGGTTATTTGACTATCTGGCCGAAGTGTTTGGTCGTTCCCATGGTATTTTGGGGCGTATCGAAACCATCACGCTCACGCTATTGATTCCGCTGCTGGCGGCTATTTTTATGCCGGGGAGTTTTGTCACTGCCCTGGGTTACGCCGCTGTGGCCCTGGTGATTCTGGCGGTATTTATTCCCGTGGCCCTGGTCTGGAAGGTTCGTAAGCTCCATATGGAAGAACCCTATCAAGTGGCTGGCGGTATTCCGGCGCTGGCCATTGCCATCATTGTTGGACTTTTGGTGATTGTTGCCCAGTTTGGGGTGATCAGTGGTGTGTTACCTTCTATTGGCTAAAAGGCTTTCTGAGAATAGACTCACTATTTCAGTGGCCCCGAACAATTCCTGCCGTGGTCAATTGGATCAAAAAGCAACTTGGAATCGTTCAGGAAGAGCAAAGAATGTCGGATGGATGTTGGTCGGTTTACATAATTCTTGCCAGTGATAGCAGCCTTTATACCGGCATCACCACGGATATTGAACGGCGCTGGCGTCAACATTGCGGTACGGCCGGGGGAGCCAGGTATTTCAGGGGGCGAAAGCCACAGCAGTTGGTCTACCTGGAAGGTAATCATGACCGTTCTTCGGCCAGCCGACGGGAAGCGGCCATCAAAAAGCTGACTCGCCCACAAAAGCTGAGTTTGCTCGCCTCACCGGAAAATTGCTGTGCTCTCTGGGCCGGGAAATTGCTTAATACCCATCGCTGACCCCTGGTACATCATTTCGATGAGTTTGCAGGGTTCCCTCTATCAATGACGCCCAGACTCCGTTCGTCCTGAGCGGAGTCGAAGGGCGTAAACACCATACCCTGAATAAAGACTGTGCCAATCACCCTTTGTCCGTTCATCCTGAGCTGAGCCGAAGGGCGCTCAGGGTGAGCAAGATTGTACACCTCAAACGCATCGAAATGATGAACTGCCCCGAAAGCTTTTTAGCGCAAAAAGAAGCATAAATTATCATTTTGGGTTCAAGGTTGAACGTTTAGATAGTATGATCCTCAGAAATAGATGAAGCAAAAAGGATTTTTGTAAGACACCTGCCTCATAAAAAGCAGGCCAGGGAAATAACTGTTTCATCGCCTTCCGATAACAACAAAAAATAAGTATGAGGTGTTCATGGAAGCCAGTTTTTGGGATGGCAAGCGCGCCCCCGGTATTGCAGACCAAATTGATCTTGAAAAGTTCAAAAACCTGGGCGAAGTCATTGAACATGCAGTCCATCAATACGGCGACCGGCCAGCCTATACCAGCATGGGCAAAACGGTTACCTACAACGAAATCGATCAGCTAAGCACCCGGTTTGCTGCTTATCTCCAGAACCATACGACACTGAAGCCCGGTGACAGTATCGCTATTCAGTTGCCGAACCTTATTCAGTACCCCGTTGTCGTTTATGGCGCAATCAAGGCTGGCCTGGTTATTGTCAATACCAACCCGCTCTACACCGCCCGGGAGATGAAGCATCAGTTTACCGACTCAGGAGCCAAGGCGCTGGTCTGCCTCAATGTGGTTGGCCACCTGGTGGAGGAAATCATTCAGGATACGCCCATCAAGCACCTGATTGTCACTGAGCTGGCCGACCTGCTGCCCTGGCCCAAGCGATCACTGATTAATCTTGCCGTAAAACATGTTAAGAAGATGGTTCCCTCTTACCAGCTGCCACAGGCGCTGAGTTTCAATCAGGCCATGAAGCTTGGGGAAAAATCCCGGTACAGTAAGCCGCTACCGGCCAACCCTGATGATGTGGCGGTGTTACAGTATACCGGTGGCACCACCGGCGTGGCCAAAGGCGCTATGCTGACTCAACGTAGCCTGGTCAGTAATGTAATGCAGACGGTCAATGTGTTGTCCCAGACCGATGATAATGGTGTCCCAGTGGCAAGGCCTGATGGTAATACCGCAGTTGCGCCCCTGCCTCTTTATCATATCTACGCGTTCACCGTGCATCTGATGGCGTTCTTCCATCAGGGTGGACACAGCATCTTGATCGCCAACCCACGGGATATGGATACGTTCGTCAAGTCCCTGAAGCCCCACAGGGTGAATATCTTCATCGGCCTGAACACACTGTTTGTTGGCTTGATGAATCACCCGGAGTTTAAAGACCTGGACTTTTGTGAACTGAAGTTAACCATGTCCGGTGGTACTGCCTTGCAGGCGGCGGTTGCCAACCGCTGGCAAACTATCACGGGATGTTCGATTTCCGAGGGTTATGGCCTCTCTGAAACCTCACCCGTGGTATCCCTGAACCCCGCAGGCAGTTACTCCAAACTGGGCACTGTCGGCTTGCCAATGTCCGGCACGGCGCTGAAGACCATTGACGATCAGGGCAATGAGCTGCCATTGGGAGAGCGTGGGGAACTCTGTGTCAAAGGCCCGCAGGTGATGAAAGGTTATTGGCGGCGCCCGGAAGCCACGGCAGAAGTGATTGACAGCGAAGGCTGGTTTAAAACCGGAGATGTGGCCATTATCGATGAACAGGGTTATGTGCAAATCGTCGACCGGGTTAAGGACATGGTGCTGGTCTCAGGCTTTAACGTGTACCCCAACGAAGTGGAAGATGTGGTTTCCAAGCACGATAAAGTGCAAAACTGTGCCGTTATTGGTGTACCCGATAAGAAAACCGGCGAGGCTGTCAAACTCTTTATTATTCCACAGGACAAAAGCTTAACGGCGGAAGAGGTCAAGGAGTACTGCCGACTGAACCTGACCGCGTATAAAGTGCCAAAGCAGGTTGAATTCAGGGATGTTCTGCCAATGACGCCAGTGGGTAAAATTCTGCGGAAAGATCTTCGCGCCGAAGAAATGAAGAAGCACGAAGCGGCTTCCTGATTTTATCGCATCAGCAAAGCCCCGTTACGTTCCGGGGCTTTGTAATTAAACTGACTTTTAATATGCTTGAAACTTATTGCTTCAATCCATTGATTCAGTTTCAGCCAGGGTTCCGGTTTTTTGGCGTATTTTTGAATATGAATTAAACTCAGTAACTAGGCTTTCATGAAATAAGCAAGCGGCCACTTTTTATTTTTTCCTGAAATGTGAGTAAATGATTGATCAGTATTCTGGCTTTAATTAATCTTTCCTGTTTCATGCTGCTGATTTCTACCTTAACTGTTAACCTTTACTGACTCTCCAAACCATGTGATGAGGAACCTGATTCTTCGTATTATCCCTTATGACTTATGGCTCCGTCGTAATGTAATTGGCTGTTAAGTAGTTGGTTAACTACTTACGCATAACGATGTCTGAAAACACATTTTTGCGAGGTAATGGGAAAATATGCTCATTTTTTTATCAACTTTTTTACCAGCTATGCACGGGTTTTTGTCTATTTACAGGCAGAATTGTCAATGTTAAGTTTTTTACCAATTTTAAACCCTGCGTTTAATGGATCCTTTGATTTACCAGATTGGTTCAAACCATGAATATTTTTGATGAAGCTCTCGGTGTTCTGAAGTCTAAAGTTCAGGTGCGCAAGCTCTTTCACGATATGCACGCTGAAGACCTTCAGCGCGTCATCGGTCGCATTGAAGCCATTTACGAAGAAAAAGTGATGGCTCAAATGGAGGTGGAAGAGGAGCAGGCCCGCAAAAAAGAGGCACTGGATGCGGTGGTTAAACAGATAAAAGAGCTTGGTCTCTCCCTGGGTGATATCAAAGACCTGTCAGAAGAGAAAAGCAGCGGTGGTCGTAAAGGAAAAACACGCCAGCGTTATTTGTTTCGCTACGAAGCCGTTGATGGTTCATCAGTGGATTGGGAAGGGGCAACAACCGGGCGTATTCCTGCGGATTTCTCAGACTATCTTGAGCGTACCGGTAAAGATCGCAAGGCCTGTATCGTTTCTGAAATCTGATGGTTTAAACCCTTGCTTATTAAAGAGCTTGGCAGGAACAGTCTTTAATTAACCTGCCGGTTTGGAATACGATCTCCGTTCATCCTGATTGCCATTCACCCTGATCTCCGTTCATCCTGAGCGGAGTCGAAGGGTGCCTGGCACAATAAGTAGTTAACCAAATGAAATCATATATTTCTGACTAATTGGACAGTCACTCTGCGGCGTTGCAACTCCGGTCACATAGCTACGGCTATGCTCCCTACGTTGCGCCTTGCATAGTAACTGCCCACTTAGCCAGAAATATACGATTCCATTTGGCCAACTACTTAGTGAGCCGGAGTTCACGCCTTTGTTGCTTTCACGCCTGCCTATTTGATTTGACTGAGCCTTTTATCAATCATCTCCTTCAGAACATTTTCCTGGTTAAACCCCCTGACCACCTCATCGGGAAACACCAGAGCCGGAGTACCGGTAATGCCCAGTCTCTGGGCCAGCATGATATTACGGTCCAGTTGTTTGTTAATCTCTTTATCATCTACTACGGCGGTTTTCAGTGCCTCCACATCCAGCCCCTGTTTTCTGACAATGCTGGCAATGGAAGCCGAGTCATGCCGGGCACGATGAGACATCAATGCTTTATGCAGCGCCAGATAGGCGTCATTACCTTCAGCCCTGGCTGCTAATAAGAGCGCCGCCGCCTCTCTTGAACTTGGCCCGAGGATGGGCATGTCTTTATAGATAATTTTCAGGTCAGGGTAACTGTTGACCAGCACTTCCAGAACCGGGTCCTGCCGTTTGCAAAATCCACAGTTCACATCACCAAAGTAGGCAATGGTCAGTTTGGGGGTTGAGGAACCGGCAAAGGGATCATCACTGTGAAAAAGCTCGGCCATATTGCTGGTAAGCACCGAGTTTTGCGCCTGTGATTTGGCTAACTCTTCCCGTTTTTTCAACTCATTGACAACATCGAGAAAAATTTCAGGGTTTTCCATCAGGGCTTCACGCACCAGCTCTTTGACCTGTTGTTGCTGTTCCCGGTCCAGCGGTGCGGCCTGACTGCTGATTGGCAGGATTAGTGCGGTAGCGGCAATGGCCAGCAGCTTTTTCATGGTTAACGTCCAATGTAATGATCAGGAGTGTGTTTCACCATCTTACCGGTTTGACGGGCGGTAATGGAATGCAGTCACCATTGGTTAAGGCAATAATCTTGTAAATATTGCTATTTTTATTCTGCTTATTTATTAAGCACTGCCTTTGCTGATCAAAAAAGCCGGGACTCCGGAAAAACTTGATCAAGATCAAAGTACATTGGGTCCAACCTGCGTATGGTTTTTATAGGGATAGCTTAAAGAGACCGCTTGAGAGCGTAGCGTCAAGACCGCTGGAGTACCCGAAAGAACAGATTATCGGTATCAGCCAGTGAGATTGGAGAAGCCAAATATACTTCATTTCAGGTGTTGTATTGGCTTTTCAGGCATTTGCCAGAAAAACCCATTAAGCGGCTAAATGATCGCTGCCGGGGCCGATAACAACAGTTCCTTAAAAAAACACGTAAAGGACTGAAACAATGAAAGTAATTGCTGTTGCTGTAGCGGGAATGTTATTGGCCGGTGCTGTTCAGGCTGCTGATAAAGCGGAAGATCTTCAGAAAGAAGGTATGGTCTGTTACTCAATGGGCCAGGTCAATGCCGAAAGACAATCTGGTGGACGTGGCATGGCTCCGGACCTTACTGTCAATATTGCTCCGACTTTTTATATCACCAGTGACCGTGACTATAAAGCCTGCCGTAAGATGGCGGCGGAAAAGGGCGCTCATGTGATTGTTGATCCGAATGCTTGAGTTTTTGTTGAATCGCAAAGGCTTGAGGTGCTGAGTGAAAATGATTTCTTGGTGTTTTAGGCCAGCGTTTAGGTTATGACCTTGTTCCCACGGGGCTCCGTGGGAATGCCTGTCCAAGCTCCCTGCCAACTGTCTTCTACAAGAATATCTGCTAGCTTTCGTATGCATTTCCATGCAGAGCATGGGAACGATTGAAGCAGACACTTAAGTGTGTTGTTTCGTAGTTGATTCTGATTTTGTTGAGGAGTTTTTCATCGGTGGGAGCTTCTTGGTAAGGTCATTTAGCGGGTATGCATTCCCACACCGGAGCGTGGGAAAGAGATCATGAATTGACCATTTTTGCCTTAACCACCCTGCTGTTGACCACCCTGCTGTTGAGCAGCCGCATCTTGGCAGCCATCAATAAAGTTACCACAATTTGAACCATTAACGCCCTCAATTGCCCACTGCATAACACCACCGACTGTGTTCGGTGTTAAAGTAACGTTGTCATTATTTCCATCACCAGTGAAATCACCAGCATTTACAGTGATAACACCATCTGCTACGCCAGTTACCTGGCCAGCAACAACAGGGATCCCTGCGCTTCCTGCATCACAGTTATCCAGTCGACCGCTATTTGTCTGAGAACAAATTGCAATAGCTGTTCGATAGGCAGCAGCTTCCGCAATAGCAGAAGTGGCAGTCGCACCTCTTGTGTAATTTTGATACTGCGGAATAGCCACAGCCGCCAAAATACCAATGATCGCAACAACGATCATCAATTCAATCAGCGTAAAACCCTGTTGTTTTTTCATTTTTTCTGTCCCCCGGGAACATCATTTATAGTTTTTTTAGCATGCATCTTCTTACAAGACATGCGTCTTTTAACCACCCTACCCTGGGTACATCGTCCTTTCTAAGTGTGTATTCCACTAAGAGCTTATGGTTATCATTTATATAGCCCCGCAGAACACGAAAAAAGTAACATGGTTTGAAATGTGTCACAACACTAAAACCAGAGATTTGCTAAACGCGGCTTTTGTGGTTCTCTCTCCTTGCGAGCCGACACTTGCACCAATCCCCCCTAACTCCGCTCAGGGTGAACGGAGATTGTACACATCAAACGCATTGAAATAATGCACGGTTACACGGTTCCAATGTATTTGATGGGTTCTCTCGATCAATGACGCCCAAACTCCGTTCGTCCTGAGCGGAGTCGAAGGGCGTAAGCTCCATGCCCTGAATAAATACTGTGCCAATCACCCTTCGACTCCGCTCAGGGTGAACGGAGATTGGACACATCAAACACATTGAAATAATGCACGGTTACACGGTTCCAATGCATTTGATGGGTTCTCTCGATCAATGACGCCCAAACTCCGTTCGTCCTGAGCGGAGTCGAAGGGCGTAAGCTCCATGCCCTGAATAAAGACTGTGCCAATCACCC